>JALONX010000188.1 GCA_025454695.1 Chloroflexaceae bacterium | reverse complement strand
GCCCAGGTTTTCCGTCGCCAGAAAGAAGAGGTCTGGTTCGCGGGCGGGGCCAGCAGGTGCGGCCCGCATGGCAAAGGGTGCCACCCGCAGCTTGCCCAGACTCAGCAGTTGCACATAGCTACCCATCAGCAAGTGGAGCATTTCAACCAGCGTCTGGTGTTCGTCAAGTGGTGGCATGTGGAAAATAGCCTCCCCGTCAACCCATTCAACTAACCCCGCCGTCCAATCCAGTGTCAAGTACTCCTCGTAGCTCATCGGCTGGGGGGCGGGGGGTGAGTCTATCGTTTGTGGCACACTGGCAATAAGGCTCGTCATTGGCACACCTCCTGTTACCTGCGCATGATACCACGTCCGTCAGGATTGCAGATTGTAGATTACAGATTACAGATTGGACGCAGTGAGCTGTGATGGAGGCGTACAAATAAGTTCGGGCCTACAAAGTCAAGGTTGTTAAAACCATTGTAGAGATCGCCTCACCGGCGCTTCTCTTGGGTTGGTTCATAATGCCACAGCATCGTGCGTGCAACGGCGTAGGAGCGCGGTCTCCGACCCGCCCGCAATGAGGCCGCAACAATGATCACCGTAGAGCCGCAACTTGCAGCTCTACGGTGTAGAGCAGTGAGGTTCAACGTCGGGGGAAAAGTGTGTGCCGAACTGTAAGTTTATCCGCAGCTGACGCGAATTATTTGCACTGCAATCTGTGGCAGCTGCGTCATCTGCGGATTGATAACATCTCCGAACTGCTAACCAATCAAAATCTGCTCTTCGGGGTAGTTGACCTGCTGAGTGGTGCGGGGCTGGCCAAAGGCGACAAAAAGGGTGAGGGCACCGAGGCGGCCCCAGAACATCATGACGATGATGACGAGTTGGCCGAAGAGGTTGAGCTGGCTGGTGAAAGCCAGTGTCAGCCCGCAGGTGGCAAAAGCGGAGATAACTTCAAACAGGGCGGCGTCGAGGGTGGTATCGTGGGTCATGAGAATGAGCCAGGTAGATAACCCGACCGCAAACAGCGAGACCGTAAGTACAGCGGCAGCTTTGCGCACCATGCCCTGGGCAATGCTGCGCCCGGCGATCTGGGCGGTGGGCAGGCCCCGTGCATAGGCCCACAGCGCCAGCACCAGTGTGGCCAGGGTGCCGGTGGTGATACCGCCGCCCATGGAGGCCGGGGCACAGCCGATAAACATCAGCACCATCAGCAGCAACTGGCTGGCGGGGCCAAGCAATTCAAATGAGGGCATGCCTGCAAAGCCAGCGGTGCGGGTTGAGATTGATTGGAAAAACGACATCAGTGCGGCTCGGCCCATCGGCTCTTGTTCCAGCACGCCACCGGGGCGGTATTCGGCCAGAAAAAGCCCCAGCCCGCCCACCACAATCAGGATGGCCACGGTAACGAGGGTGATGCGGGTGTGCAGGCTGATGCGGCGCTGGGTGGGGTAGGCGATCAGGTCGGTGACGACGGGAATGCCCAGGCCGCCCAGAAAAATCATCATGCCCAGAATGATGAGGGTAAGGTTGTCTTTGGGAATGCCGGTGGGGAATTCGGGCAGCCCGCCGAAGAGATCGAACCCGGCGTTGCAGAAGGCCGAAATCGCATGAAAAATAGCATAGAAGATCGCCTGTTCGCCCAGCATGTCGTGCCAGTGCCACCAGAGCAGCAGCGCCCCGGCCCCTTCAATCAGCAGCACGCCGATGAGGACGCGGCGGGTCACCTGCAAAATGGCCCCCGGCACTGGCAGGCCCAGCGAGTCCGTCAGGGCCATGCGGTTGAGCATCGAAAACTTGCGCCCTAAAAATTGAAACAGGAGCGCAGTACCGACAAGAAAACCCACGCCGCCGATCTGGATCAGGACGAGCAATACAATTTGCCCAAAGAGGGTGAGATCGGTGGAGGGAACGATGATGGAAAGGCCGGTGACGCTGAGGGCCGAGGTGGCAGTGAAGAGGGCTTCGTTCCAGGTTAGCGGGCGGTTGACGCCCACCCAGGGTAACATGAGCAGGGCGGTGCCGGTGGCAACTAGAATCACCAGTCCGATGACGATGCGCAGGGCTGGGGGAATGGAGCGTTTTGTCTGCCAGTTGGGGCGTGCGCCAGTGCCACTGCGGATGCGCAGCACCCGCCGCACAGCTGCCCCCAGGCCGGTTGATTTCATAATCATATGCTGTAGCGCCGCAATAGACTGCGGCGCTACGGTTCCCGGTTCCTGGTTCTGTGCGCTACAACGCTTCGCAGAAGCGTGAGATGCGGTCGCTGGTGCCGATGACGACCAAAATTTCGTCTTTGCTGAAGACGTAATCGGACGGCGGCGAGACCACCAGCTCGGTGCCCCGTTTCACCGCCAGCAGCGTCAGGCTAAAGCGGCGACGTAGCCCGGCCATTTCCAGTGTTTGCCCGATGATCCAGGGCGGCACGCGGAGTTCAATGATGGCAAACTCTGGCCCTAGCTCCAGGTGATCCAATACGCCTGGTTCGGCCAGTTCACGCCCCAGGCGCTGGCCTGCTTCGTGTTCGGGCAGCACCACCCGGTCGGCGCCCACCTTGAGCAGAATATGGCGATGCCGCTGGGTGAGCGCCTTGCACACAACATGGCGCACACCAAGGCTCTTCAGGGCCACCGTGGTTTCCAGGTTACATTCAAAATTCTGACCAATGGCAACAACGACTGTGTCAAACGAGGAAATGTCAATATCTCGTAGCGCATCTTCATTTGTCGAGTCGAGGGAGACAACGCGGGTAATGCGGTCGGAAAGCCGCTGTGTGATGGCGGGATCGCGGTCAATGCCAAGAACGTTAAAACCCCTGTCCATTAACGCCAGGGCCAGGCTGGCCCCAAAACGCCCCAGACCAATCACAGCAAACTCGTGCCGACCATTACGGCGGGCCATGCAACACATCCTTTGTCATTAAAAAATACGGGGTTACGTGCGTAACCAGGGGTATTATACTCCTCTTCCTATTTTTGTATATCGCCCAAAGGTGGTACTTCAGGCTACACTCATGCTGAGCCGTTTTACTCACCGCCGTGTGCGCCGAGATTGGAGTTGGGGAGTTGGGGTGTTGGGGTGATGGGGAGATGGGGAGATGGGGAGATTAGTAACTCGAAATTCGTAACTCGAAATTCGTAATTCGTAACTCATAACTCGAAATTCGTAACTCGTAACTCATAACTCGTAACTCCCTCTGCGTTCCTGGCGGTGAAATGTTCTGCCTTCCTATTGTAAGGATTGCAATACATCGTTCGTCATACCATACAAGTAGCTCAGAACAATCTACAATCTGCAATCTGCAATCTGCAATCTGCAATCGAAAGGAGTACGCCCATGCGTCGCACGCCTGGCCCAATCGTTACGTTGCTGCTTGCGATCCTGCTGGCCGCATGTAGTGGTGCGGCCCCTGCCCCCACCCCCGCCCCCGGCGGCAGCCCCGCCAGCCAGACTCCCGCCGCTGCGTCTCAATCGCCGGTTGCCAGTGGCGAGCCAGTGGTGATCACGTTTGGGGCCTACAGCTACGAACGGCCCATGTTTGAAGAGCTGATGACCCGCTTCAACCAGGAAAATGCCGACGTTCGGGTGCAATTCGTTGATTTCGACTCGTTGCAGCAGAGCGGCGAGAGCTACGACGCCAACGAGCATTTGCGCCGTTCGGTGAGTGCCGCCGACACTATGATCTCCTGGGGTGAGTCGCCCGACAGCGTGAAAAACGGCTACCTGCGCGACCTGGCCCCGTTGATTGACGCCGACACCGGCTTCAACCGCGACGACTTTTTCCCCGGTGCGCTGGAGGCCAGTTCCGATGGCACGATTGCCATGGTGCCTGCCACCATGCAACTGCCGCTGCTGGCCTACAATCGCGACCTGTTTGCGGCCCGTGGGCTGGAATCGCCCAAACCAGGCTGGACATGGGCCGATGTGCTAAGCGCTGCGACTCAGATTTCTCAAAAGCGCGGCGACGAGATTGAGGTCTACGGGCTGATGATGAGCCGCCGCTCTGAGGTGTTGCGCAACGGTGAGCTTAACGGCATTGGCGATGTGCTGGAAACCAGCAATCCAGATACAATTCGGCTGGACGACCCGCAGATTATGGCGGCAGCCGAGCGGGCGGCCCAACTCATCAACGATGGGGTGATCTACACCTCGCCTGAGTCGAGCGGTAGCTTCCTCAACTCCAGTGATTTTATGCCCTTGATTACCGGCCAGAAGATCGGCATCTGGCAGGCGGGCTGGGAGACCTGGGGCGGCCCAGGCCAGCTCCCGTTTGCCATGGGCATCGCCACCTATCCACCGGCCTCGGCCTTCGACCGATCCATTTTTAAGCGCGGCTATGCGATGAGCGCCGGTACGCAGCACCCCGAAGCGGCCTGGCGTTGGCTCTCGTTTCTCAGCCAGCAGGAACTGAACGACACGATGGGGCAGGATACGCTCAGCACCATCCCCGCCCGCCGTTCGGTAGCCGAAAGCAGTGGCTATTGGAGCAAGCTTGACGAGGAGGCCCAGGCCGCCGTGCGGGCTACCCTGGAGCGACTCACGCAGCCGCCACCAGCCGACTCGAATAGTCCGCGCTTCAACCAGAAGACCTGGATGATCTATGATGTGCTGGGCGAGGCTCTGGGTGCCATGCTCGACAACGATCAGCCCGCCGAAACGGCCCTGCGCGAGGCCCAGACGAAACTGGAAACCCGCTTTGCCGAAGCCGCCCTGACTCCCACGCCTGCTGCCGCTACCGCTGCCGGGCCAATTGTGGTGGCCACGCCGATGCCCCAGGTGGCCGCCGCCGCTGATGCCAAAAAGATCACCTTTGTAACCGTTAGTGGCGACGACAGCGCCATTCGCAAAGCGGCGAACACATTTAACCAGCAGTTCCCGCAATATTTTGTTGAGATTAAATCATATCAAACCAGCGGCCCTCTGAATCTGGCTGATGTTGCTGCGGAGGGCGACTGTTTTACATGGTGGAGCATGCCCAACACCGCCGAGGATCGGGCCAGACTGCTTGATCTCCAGCCATTAATGGATGCCGATGCTACCTTCCAGCGTGACGACTACCCTGATGCGCTGCTAGCCCGTTTTCAGCACGAAGGTGCCCTCTACGGCCTGCCCCACGATCTGAACTTCCGCACCTTAAACTACAACAAAGATGTCTTTGACGCCGCTGGTATTGATTACCCCAACGCCAGCTGGACGATGGAAGACTTTAGCAAAGTCGCCGAGCAACTCACCACCGGGAGCGGTGACACCAGGCAGTATGGCTTTGTGGTGCTGGGCGGCGGCTCGCTCTTCTTCTTTCTCAGTCGGGCGGGGGTGTCGCCCATCAGCGGTAGCGGCACTGAAGCCCGCCCCAACTACACCGACCCAAAGGTGCTTTCGACACTTCAGTCGGCCCTGGAGTTGCTGCGAAACACCAGCGCAGGCGAATCACTGTCGGGCTATGCCCGCGACCAGCAGGACATGAGTGTGTACGATCTGGTTGAGTCGGGACGGGCGGCCATGTGGCAAACCTACGGGGTACATTTCGGCGAGAACAACCCCAACCGCTCGTTCAAACTGGGGGTTGCGCCTATTCCACTCGGCAACGGCACGCTGGCCGACGGTGATTTTTATACTTCAGCCTTGATGATTTCGGCCAATGCTGCCCATCCCGACGCATGTTGGGCCTGGTTCCAGGCGCTAAATGCTGACCCGAGCAGCTTCAGCTACAGCTTCCCGGCCCGCATTTCCGTGGCTGAGTCCGAACAGTTCCGCAATACCATTTCGCCAGACGCAGTGGAAACCTACACGGCCTACAAAACGGCGCTGGCACGCAACGAAACCACGATTGACATGTTCCCGCCGGACTACGACTACTTCTGGTTCTTCCGCGCCGCCGACCGGGCCTTTCAGGGCAAAGACCTGAGCCAGGAGATGACCGAGGCCCAGGCGATTACCGAGCAGTACCTGGACTGCGTGCGGGCTGGGGGCAAGCCCGGCACCTGCGCCCGCCAGGTCGATTCGACCTACAACGGCTGGGCCGAGGAGTGAAGTTTTTCACCGCCGAGGACGCGGAGGATGAGATTGGAGATGAGCGATTGGAGGTTGGAGGTTGAAGCTCATCTTCCCGCGAGGAAGGTCTTGATAGGTAAGCGTATAGACGTTCCTCGGACGTTGTAACGTTTCTCGGCGTCCTCCGCGCCCTCTGCGGTGAGAAGAGCGCTACTCGCCCAGCTGGCCGCGCACCGCGCCGGGGCGGAATTCGGCGTTGTGGATGTTGACGTAATAATTGCCGGGGTTGTTCTTGATGCGCGTGATAAGCTCAGAGCTGGCGCTAACGCAGCCCCGCACACGGTCGTTGTTGATCAGCGAGGTGAAATCAACCACCACCGGCCCGTTCTGCCCCCGTGGCGCACGGTGAATATGGGCCAGCGTCAGTGGCAGGGCCACATTGCGCACCCGGCTCACAATGCAGATCGTGCTGCTGCCCTCGTCCAGAATCACCCGGGCAAAACCAATGCCATCGGGGTCGCCCGGCGGTGATACTTCTTCCGCCCCGGTGAGCACCATATCAAAAACCGTTACATTGGGCCGCGCCGCCGAAACCGTCGCTGACGTAAGCCCGACTGCTGCCAGTACCACCAGCGCAATTGCGCCCAGCAAGAAACGCCGTAGACTCCGCATGGGAAGGCTCCTTTCCTCGAAAAAACTTCTATCCGTGTATGCTTGTTGAGACCGTCTCAGAGAAAGATACGAAGCGGGGCGGGCGGATGTATCTATGGGATGGATGCGAGGCGAGCAAATTGGCGCAGCAGCGGCGCGTCATGCCGTCCGCCGCATGCTGTTGAGAGACGGCAAGGGTTCATGCAAGCATCCCTTCCCCCGGTGCGTGGCCTCGCCCGGCGGCTGCACTCGCGGGCGACCGGCGACGAAGTCGGCCTGCGCCGACTCCGGCAGGCCGCCTGCGCGGTCTTTGTCCCGGAAAGCCGAGGGTTGCAGCCCCACGGCGAGCGGAGGTGCGGGAGGTCATGTCTTTATAAGCTCTATAGCAGTTTGCACATCGGTTGAGTCGGCAATATCAGGGTGTATCGCATCACAGTGCTGACGCAATCTACAATCTACAATCTGCAATCTGCTATACGGCTACCCAAGCTCCTGGGCGAGACCGATGAGGATTCCTTCGGGGCCGCGGATGTAGCAGAGCCGATACGTGTCTTTATATTGAACCACGTCGCCGACGAGCTTCGCGCCGTGTTTGCCGAGCCGGGCGAGCGTGTCGGCAATGTCCTCCACGGCAAACATGATGCGTAGGTAGCCAAGCGCGTTCACCGGGGCCGTGCGATGATCAGCCACCACCGGCGGCGCGAGGAAGCGCGAGATTTCGAGCCGACTGTGACCGTCCGGTGTGCGCAGCATGGCAATCTCGACGCGCATGTCGCGCAATCCAGTGACGCCATCCGCCCAGTCGCCTTCGATCAGGGCGCGCCCCTCGATCTCAAGGCCCAGTTCGCTAAAGAACGCAATGGCGGCATCAAGGTCTTCTACCACAATGCCAACGTTGTCCATACGCTTGACGGTCATGATGTCTCCCTGGTGTCTAACGTGTTGCGCTTCAGCTACCCGGCGGGTGAGCGATACCATTGATAGTGTCGCCCGCAGTTGAGCTGCTTCCTGTCCGTATCCGCGTTCAGCATGCGTGATCCGCCTGCGCTCAATGAAGGGGTACCGGCGTCACCGACGGCGACCTCATTTGCGTGCGCGGGTATACTGGCGCTGGCGGTAGTTCAGCCAGATGACGCCCGCCACCAGCAGGTGCAGCAGCGCAAACGGGGCCGACCAGAGCAACCAGAATTGAACCATCGACTCCGCCACCACGCGACCGGTAGCATCCAGGCATTGCAGCTGCGGGCCGGATGAGCCGCCCATGGAACGCACATACACCGAACGCGGCGTCGTATCTTCTGGGCAGAGGAATGGCCCGGTAAAACGCGCGGGGATACTCGAATTGCTTGCCCCGATGACAAATGCCGGAATCTGGCCGGTGGTCAGGACAGCCAGTATAGTCAAGAACGCCGTCAAGGCCCGCGCCATCTCTACCTCCCGGACGGCAGGTTGCGATCCGTCCAACGTGTATCCACTAGCACACACGCCTGCCAGTATATGGCCGTCCAATTATATGCAGAATGACCTATCACGATCATCGCCGCGTTGGCAGCGACTAGCGCCTGTTCGAGATCGAGTACACAGGTGATGACCTGCTCATCTACATGAACACGCGACACAAACGGATCGTGGTGAGTACACGTTCCCGGTTGTGCGCTACCGAACGGCCTGGGCATCAGGTGCGCCGCTGGCGGCTGTCGGGATTGCTGCCCACCGCTGGCATAGCACCGCTGCCAACACACGATCCCAGGTTAGTGACGCGCTAGCGGCGTCAGCCTGCAAGGCTTGGTTAGGCGGCAGCTTTTATACCTGTTAGTATGATAGTTCTTACGGGTAAATTAATTTTTACGATAGTCCCACTCAACCTTTCTGATAATTTTTCCTGTAAATCATGCTTGTTCTGTTCTTCTAATGTTTGAAACCAAGAGAATGTTTCGATAAGCTTTCGAAAATCATCCGTCACATATGTTATATTCGATGCTATTACTTCGAATTGCGGTTGTGTGAAGTGTATTGACGACGAAATTTGCTCATACCAATAGTTTGAGAAGCTATTAAAGCGGGTGGTGCTTGCGTCGGGCCATTCTTGAAAAGCGGGTGCATATGCAATGAGTACATCCTTTATTTCCCTTAAAAGAGGTTCTTCCTCAAAATTAATAAAGTTCCAGAATAGCGCAAGTATTCCGTTGTCTTTCAATGCAGTATATGCTTTGTGTAACCCAATAGTCGGGTCAATCCAGTGGAATGCTTGTGCGGAAATAACAATATCATACATGGACAGCCATTAAATATTACAAGATCACCAAAGCAGCATTACCCAGCCATTTACACCTATTGAAAAATAGTGCCTGCTGACATAAAGAATACTCAGCCTATGATGTATTAATGATACGTTTCATTCGCTACCTCCATCTTCTGTAGTTTCAGAATCTTCAGTTGC
>JALONX010000187.1 GCA_025454695.1 Chloroflexaceae bacterium | reverse complement strand
CTCATGGGGCGCATCGCCGCCCGCGCAAGGGGAAGCGCGGCTTAACCGGATATTCGGCTTTTCGGTCGATTTCTCTTCGCCGACATCCAGTTGCGGAGAGCGGCATGACCATCATCCAGGACATCCGGACGGCGCCGGAGCGGACCTTCCTCGCGGACTATCTCGAAACGCTGTCGCTGGTGGAGCGGCTCCACCGGCTGCTTCTCGACGTCATCAAGGACGAGTTCGAACGGCTCGGCATCCTCGAGATCAACGCCGTGCAGGCGCTTCTCCTCTTCAACATCGGGGAGAACGAGGTGACGGCGGGGGAGCTCAAGTCGCGCGGCTACTACCAGGGCTCGAACGTCTCCTACAACCTCAAGAAGCTCGTCGACCTCGGCTACATGCATCACCAGCGCTGCCAGATCGACCGCCGCTCGGTCCGCGTGCGGCTCACGGCGAAGGGGCGCGAGCTTAATAACGTCGATCCCCAAGCTGTCAAACGCTATATAGCTGCGGAACAGCGGAAGAAGGCGCACATTGATGCTGCGAAAGACGAATTAGAGACTGTTACTGAGCAGCTTTCCTGGCGTGAAGAGTTGATGCATGTCCTTCTGAACATGGATCCATCAGCCTTCGAGCGTCTTACTCAACGTCTCCTTCGTGAGTCTGGTTTTATTCAGGTTGAGGTCACAGGACGGAGTGGTGATGGTGGTATTGATGGCAAGGGTATTATGCGCCTGGGCGGCCTCTTAAGCTTCCATGTCATTTTCCAGTGTAAACGGTATCGTGGTTCAGTCAGTGCGGGGCAAGTGCGCGACTTTCGAGGAGCGATGGTCGGACGCGCAGATAAGGGGTTATTGATCACAACAGGCAATTTCACCAAAGATGCGGTTCGGGAAGCTACGCGCGACGGCGCACCAGCCATCGATCTTGTTGATGGTGATTCGTTAGTGGAAAAACTCCGCGAGCTTGCACTCGGTGTTGAAACCAGGCGTATCGAAGTCGAGCAGATAACAATCGATCCAGCATGGTTTGCCAAAATCTAGGTGACGCTATCTGCACCCGAAGCCATAATTCAAGAGTCGGCTGCCGAATACGCCGTTCCAACTGACCGCTTGGCACACAAGATCGCTCGTTTGTACCAGAGATTGCCATCTGGCTATCAATACATACACGGCTCCAGGCCACATGGTACAATACGCCTGTCAATACACGGAGGTACAGATGACAACGCTCGAACAGGTTTTGGAACTTATTCCCACCCTCACGCCAGGTGAGCGGCGGCAGGTGCTTGAGGTGTTGGTGGCTGATCCAGAGACGGCCCAGCGGGCTGTGGTGGCGCAGCTAGATGCGCGGCTGGCCGCCGATGATGACGCTGACGATAGCTGGTGGAACGATTTCGCCCAGGCCATTGATGCCGACCGCACCTCTGCACGCCCACTTTACCCAGAGTCTTCGCAGCAACCACGATGACTATGCATATTGCCCTCGATGCAGGCCCATTGGGGTTGCTGACCCGCTCTCCACGGGTGCCCGATGCCGCTCATTGTTATGTCTGGCTGCGGCGTCACCTCAGTGCTGGATCGAACCTGATTCTACCCGAGATAGCCGATTACGAAGTACGTCGTGAGCTTGTACGCCTGCGAGCAACAGCCGCCTTACGTCGTCTTGATGCTTTACAGCACGAGTGTACCTACCTGCCTATTACCACGGCGATGATACGACATGCGGCAGACATTTGGGCGAGGGTACGACAAGCTGGCATTCCTACCGCCGATCCGCATGCCCTTGATGGTGATGTAATTCTCGCTGCACAAGCCTTGAGCGTGCCCCAAGCTGGTGATACCCTGATCGTGGCAACAACAAATGTAGGTCATCTTAGTCGGCTTGTGCCTGCTGCACGCTGGCAAGATATTTTGTAGGCTTTTCATTCTTCACCTTCCCTTCTCCCGCCGAAGCACGTATAATAGTCCATATTTCTGCTCAACAAGGTTGCAGACCACCTCCGTGAGTCCAATCTGCAATCTACAATCTGCAATGTTGTCGTAGCTACGGAGCCTGCATGGATTTGTCGAAATTTCTGAAACGGGCCATCAACGAGGCCGACGCCTTTCTGCGCACGCTGGAAGAGCCAGACCCCAACCAGCCGGTAGGCCAGCTGCCCGCGCCGGTGCAGCGCAAGGTGGCCACCATCGTGTTTAACCCGCCAGTGCCCAGCGCTGGGAACCGCCCACTCAACCAGGTGATGGGCTGGAACCGCCCCGAAGACCTCATTCCCAAATACATTGACGACCTGCGCTACTGTTCCTACGGCTACGCCAACTACCAGGTGGTCGAAGAAAACAACGTCGGCTACTTCCCGGTGAAGGAAGATGGTTTCGCCTACAGCGCCGATGAGTTTGTGGCATGCATGCGGCAGGGCAGCGGCTTTCATCAGCCCGACGGGGTGAACTACCACCGTATTCTGGCCGATTTCGACATCATTAACAAAGTGAACAGCGGCGCGATTGACGAGGTCTGGATGTTCGGCTTTCCCTACGCTGGCTTCTACGAGTCGCGTATGGCCGGGCCAGGCGCGTTCTGGTGCAATGCGCCACCGCTGGAAGGCACCGACAACGCCACCCGCCGCTTTGTGATTATGGGCTACAACTACGAGCGCGGCGTGGGCGAGATGCTGGAGAACATGGGCCACCGGGCCGAGTCAATCATGCAGCAGACCTATCGCTACACCTTCGGCGAGGATAATGTGTGGCAACGCTTTACTCGCTACGACAAAACCCACCCCGGCCAGGCCGAAGTGGGCATTGTACATTTTGCTCCCAACAGCGAACGCGATTACGATTGGGGCAACCCCATACCAGTGCTAAGCCGTTGCCATACATGGCGGCGCTTCCCCGACCTCAGCGGCGAACCCCAGGAGTATACCTGCACTGAATGGGGCGACGGCGATATTCGCCTGCACCACATCTGGTGGTTCCGCCACTTCCCCCACATCACCGGCAGCGCCAACGGGGTTGCCTACAACTGGTGGCAGTATGTAATTGACCCGAACTATACGCGCTAAGATTGCGTGTCGGAACACGGTAACGCCCCTGTCGGCAAGAGTAAGAGCGAGAGCAGGTCTCCCGCTCTTCTTCATATCCTCCAAGCGGAGCATCGTCCGTGTATTCCATCTCGTGAGACAACCTGGAAAACGCACCATGACAGCTACTAACGACATACAAACGCAGACCAGCCAGGCCGCAATGAACCGCAACTCCTACGCGACATCAGCAACGCCGCAACGGCTGGTGTACATGGATCATGCCCGTTCGCTGGCGGCGGTGCTGGTAGTGCTCATTCATGTGGCCATCATCTACGGCAACCTGGGCGGTGAGTCAGGCCTAACCGCTCCCGGCGAACCAGTGCTGCTGCTGCTCTGGTTTTGCCTGGTGGCGCAGCCGCTCGCCATGAGTTTGCTCTTTTTTGTGTCGGGCTATTTTGTGCCTACATCTTTCGATCGGAAAGGCCCGCTGGCATTTCTGCGCGAACGGCTGGTGCGCCTGGGGCTGCCGCTGCTGCTCTACGACCTGCTGGTGACGCCGCTGCTGGCCTACAGCCGCGAAGTGCTGGTGCAAAACCAGAGCTTCTCGTTTGGGTGGTTCGCCGCGCAATACACGAGCTACCTTTCTGGCATTGGCACTGGCCCCATGTGGTTTGTCTGGAATCTTCTCTTGTTTGATGTGGGCTATGCCTGCTGGCGCTGGGCGACTGCCGCCCGCCCGCAGCGGGCATTGGGCTGGAAGGCTTCAGCAGTGCAACTGGCTGTGCTGCTGCTCGCGGTAGGAGTTGCGACATTTATCATGCGCCTGGTTTTTCCCTACGGCTGGTTTAATGCGCTGAACCTACGGCTGCCCTCGTGGCCGCAGTATCTGGGCTGTTTTGTGCTTGGCTTACTGGCGGCTCGTGGCGACTGGTTACAGCAGTTGCTCGACAACGCTGGTCGGTTCTGGCTCATCACGGGCACAGTCGCGGCGCTGGCCTTCCCGCTGCTGAACCTGGCGGGGGTGATGGGGGCGTTTGCTGGCGGCTTCAGCTGGCAGGCGCTGTTGTTTGCGCTGTGGGAAACCACTGCGGCGCTCGCACTTGGCCTGGGGTTGCTGGCGCTTTTTCGCCAGCGCTACAACCGCATGGGCACATTGGGGCAACAGCTCGCCGCCAATGCCTTTGCCGTCTACGTGTTGCATGTGCCGATTATTTTTCTGGTGGGCCTGTTTTTTCGGGGCGTGGCACTGCCGCCGCTGCTGCTCTTCGCTATCGTTTCGCTCATCACCGTGCCGCTCTGCTTCTTCGTTTGCGGGCTGCTGCGCAAGCTGCCGGGCGTGGCGCGGGTGTTGTGAATGGGGAATGGAGAGTTGAGAATTGAGAACAAACAAGCAATGATGGCCGAGTGCTGAGTTCTGTCAAATCTGGTTTATCTGTCATTTTGAGCAGTCTATAAAGGAAGTCCCCTTGTATGTTACTCTGCTTCAGCCACCGAATGAATTCGGCCTCTGAATGACCAAAACGCGCTCATGAGTTTTAAGGAATACATCGGGTATACGCGCATGCCGTAGCCCTGAAGGGCGCGGCTCCCATGTGCGAAGCCCGCCTACGCGGGCTATACCGGATGTAATGTTTCATCTTCATCAGCGTGTTGCGCTAGAAATACAAGAACATGTTGTTTACGGAGTGCTGAGTACTCTGTAAACAACATGTTCTTATCGCCAATGATCGGCGTTGTCATGCCAACCGCAGGGAGGAATCGGCATGGTCATGCGCTGAAGACCCCTCCCGCTGGTCGGGGTGACACCGAGCCTGCGTAGCAGAAAACGTGCTTTACAAAGCACTGAGCGTAGCGAAGAATCTGGTTCGCGATTGCGCAAAGACCCTTCGCTTCGCTCAGGGTGAGAATCTCTCATCTCCAATCCCCAACTTCTACCCTCTCCCCACCGCCCGTGAGTCTCCACTCAGCGCCGTGCCGCAGTGCATGCAGAAGCTTGCGCCAGGCGGATTGGTGCGGCCACAGTTGGGGCAGGCCTGAGGCTGCAAGGCGGTGCCGCAGGCCGAGCAGTAGGCAGCGTCTTGCGGGTTGGCCACGCCACAGGCCGGGCATTCCACCGTGGTCAGACGGCGGGTGGGGCCAGTGGCCGCGCCATACTGCGAGGTGAACTGCTCAATCGTCTGCCAGATGCGCCCCGGCAAGCTGCCGTCAATCTCATCGTCGCCGCCCCGAAAAAGATTGCCCAGCGGCCAGGCGAAGAAAAAGGGGAAAAAGCCAATTAGCCCGCCGACCATAATCTGGCCACCGGCTTTGTACCACTGCTGCTGGCCCATGCCCACCCTGAGTCCGTCGGCCAGCTGCTCGATGCCCACGGTGATGGCCTGACGTGGCTCGTCGTTGAACCAGCCGCCCTCGCGCTGGCCGATCTGCACCACCAGGCCGCCCTCGGCCTCCAGAGCCTGGGCAATCGTCTCATCCCGATCCCATGTGTCGAGCAAATGTTGGGCCAGTTGCTCAGGGTTGATAGTGCCGTGATAGATGCGTTGATCCATAATTCCTACTGCGTGCTACGTACTGCGTACTGCGTATCGCGGCGCTTAGCGTTCAGCGTTCGCTCCGAACCAATCTCCAATCGCTAATCCCATGGACTTCTTTATTGCAGTATCCGTTCCAGCACCAACGCATCGGCGGTGGGGTGGCGGGTGGCGGCCAGGCTGGGCAACACCACCGTGAACGTGCTGCCCTGGCCTTCCTCGCTTTCCACCGTCACATAGCCGCCGTGCATGCCCACAATTTCTTGCACCACAAACAGGCCAATGCCAAGCCCGCTCATGTAGCGTTCGGCAGCGTTGGCAGCCCGGTGAAAACGCCGAAAAATGTAGGGCAGATCAGCGGCGGGGATGCCAATGCCGCTGTCGCGCACGCTGATCCGTACCTCCTGCTTGCTCTGGCTGGCGCTGATGCTGATGAGTCCACCGTTTGGGCTATATTTCACTGCATTATGAATCAGATTTTGCACTACCTGTTCTAGCCGCAGCGCATCACCCAGCACTTCAAGCGGCGCAGCGGGCGGCTGGTAGTGCAACATGTGCTCAACGAGGGTAGGTTGCACCTCCAGCACCAGCTGCTCAATCAACAGGTGGAGATCAAACGGCTTCCGCTCCAGCCGCAGCTGGCCCTCCTGAATACGCGACACATCCAGCAGGGCGTTCACCATGCGCAATAGCCGCTCGGCCTGGCCCGCCACCACATCAATGTAGCGCAGTTCGCGGGCTTCCAGACCGGGCAGCCGGGCGGTGCGGCGCTGCAACAGTTCAACATTGCCCATCAGCGCAGTGATGGGTGTTTTCAGTTCGTGCGATGCAATTGAAAGGAACTGATCGCGCAGGCGCACGGCAGCGGCGGCAGCCTGGTGGGCGCTGCGTTCGCCTTCGTAGAGCCTGGCCCGCTGCAGAGCCTGGGCCGCCAGCTGGGCCAGGGTTTCCAGCAGCGCCCGGTCTTCGGCACTAAACTGGCGCGGGGCTGCGAAACTCAAGTCAAATGCGCCGATGGCCGTGCCGTTGGTCAGCAACGGTAGGCTGGCCCAGGCCCCAAAATCCTGGCTGGCTTCCGCAAGCTGCGGAAAGCGCGTCCGGGCCTCCTGCGGCGACTCAATCAGCAGCGGCTGGCCGGTGCGCACCACCTCGGCCAGGGGGGTGCTGGCATCGAGCGGGATGTACTGCCAGGCCATGGTCACGTCCGGGGCATAGCCCTGGGTGTACATCAGCTCCAGCCGCGACTCATCGCTGCTGAGCAGCGCCACCACTCCGCCGCTGGCACCAGAAGCCGCCGCCCCCTGGCGCACCAGAATCTCGGCCACTTCGGTTGGCAATAGCGCCTCGCCCAAAGCCGCCGTGACGGCCTGAATGCGGGCGATGCGGCTGGCGGCCTGTTCGGCCTGTTCGGCCTGCATACGTGCGGCGCACTCCCGTTCGGCCAGCTGCACCCGCTCGGCCTCGGCAACCAGGCGGGCCGCTTCCACCCGGCGCAGTGTGCCCGCGTTCCACCACACCAGCAGGGCAAAGACAAACATGTGCAGCACCACCGCCAGCGCAATCGTGACCAGCAGCGAATGCCAGCCTGCCAGCTGCCCCACCAGCAGCAGCCCGCCAATCAGCAGCGGGGCTACCAGGGCCGCCGGGAGCAGACGCCGCAGCATCACCCCGCCTGCGCTCGTTTCAGTCAGCAGAGCCATAATGCCGCTGGTGGGCCGGGCCGCCAACAGCCCCAGGTTCAGCAGCAGAAAAACCAGCACGGTGAATAACGACGTGTCAGTGCCGCTGGTGCTGGTTGAGACAATCGCCACGTTGTAGAGTGAGCTAACCAGGCCAACGAGCGCGTTCATCGCCCCCAGGGCAGCGAACCACTGGGCCGGGCGGTGGCCGCGTTTCGTTTCCCAATCAAGCGTGAGCAGGGCCAATCCCACCAGCATCATGTTGATCGAGGTTTGGGAAGAGGGTAACACCAGCACATCGGCCAGTGAGTTGGGACTTGCATCAATGTTCGTGCTACCGATGGCAGCCAGGTACGCCACGAGAAACAGTGTGCCGAGAGCCAGTGTCGCCCCGGCCAGCCCTTGCGCCACTCGCCGAAGCCTCTGTGTTGGTGGAGCCGCATGTTGCAACATCAGCGCTATGCTCGCCAACAGCCCGGCCAGGGCAGTGCCCGCAACCATCGGGCGCATGCTGGGCAGACCCCTGGTGAGCGACTCAATGCCAGCGAGCCAGCCTAGCAGCACCAGGCCACTGAGCAGCACTGCTGCTGGCCCGGCCACCGCCGCCACAAACCTGAACCAGCGGCAGGCCCTCGGACTCGCGCTCGCGCTCACATCCATACCGGCTCCTCGTTCTCATTGTAGATTGCAGATTGTTGTGTGTGGACAGGGCAAAGCCCCACAGGCGATACCTGGGTAGAAGTCAAATGCAAGAATCGTGCCACACATTTCACTATGGAGGGCGCGGAGGGCACAGAGGTTTTGTATTCACTGCCGGGGGCGCGGAGGACGCCGAGAGAGGGGAGCGCGAGGAAGGAGACCAGCGCCGGGGCGACGGGACGCACTGACGCACACGCGCATGAAGAGGTGCCGGTCTTTTCGGGGCTAGATGACATGATCGAGGAGACCGGCACCTGCGCACTGTGAATATATGCTTGCTAATTCCTCCGTTTCCAATCGTCAATCGTCAATCGTCAATCGTCAATCTCCTACGGCACCCCCACCAGCTCCACTGCATCAACCTCACTCCAGTTGGCCCCACTGCGCTGGTCGAGGGTGAGGCGCACGGCGCTGACGCGGTAGGTGGTTGGCCCGAAGTTCACCTGCACCACAAACGGACATGTGGATTGCAAACTGGGCGTGCCGTTGTACACCTTTGTCCACTCGCCCCGCTCGTCCTGCACTTCCACCTGGCTGACGAAGCCGGGCTGGTGGTTCTGGTGAATGTTGACTGCGGTAGCAAAGACCGGCGTGGCGAAGCGCAGTTCCAGCGTTTCCAGGCCGTTGGGGTCGGCGGAGGCCCAGGCCTGCTGGCTATCCATGCAGCCTTGCACATCGGGCGCACCAGTGGCCCGTTCGGGTGGGTAGCCAGCGTAGGAACTGCTGGCCGTGGCGCTACTGGCCCACTGCCGCACCAGGCCATCGCTGGCGATGGGCGTAGCGGCAGCAGTTTCCTGGGCTACGGCGGTGGCCTGGGCCTGGGTATTGCTCATCAGGCGCAGCGCGGTGACGGCGCTGTATTCGCCGCTGTTGTCGCTGACCCAGACCAGGCCGCCCGGCCCAGCGACAATGCCATTGGGCAGGCTGAACTGCCCCGCCGTGGGCAGGTTGCCCGATGCCACCGCCGTACCCCCTTGTGCTATCAGCAGCCCCAGCGGCGAGAGTTGCAGCACGCCCGCGTTCCATGTCCGCGCCGCCCACACTTTCCGCCAGGTAGATGTTGCCCACCCTGTCCAGCACAATATCGGTCGGAGCAGCTCCCTCTGGCAGCGCAATGCGCTCCACAAACGTGCCATCGGGCTGAAAGCGCACCAGGCTGCTGACGGTGTTGCCTTCCTGCTGCCGTACATCCAGGGCGAACACATCGCCGCCAGGGCCAAGGGCCAGGCGCTGGGGCGAAGAAACGCCAAACTGCTCTGGCCCGTCGCCCGCGCCGCCCCAACGCTGCACCAGCGTGCCATCAGGCCGAAAGTGGGCAATCGCATTGCGGCCATAATCGGCCACAAACAGATCGCCATTCTCCGCGCGGGCGATGTCATAGGCATCCAGCAGGTCGTCCTTGCCAAAGGTGCGCAGCAGGGTGCCATCGGGCTGGAAGACCCAGACGCCCCGGCTGCTCTCGGCCAGGTAGAGCGTGCCATCGGGGGCCGCCGCCATGCCCCGAGCCGACGCGAAACGGCCCGTGCGTTCGCCGCTGCTGCCGCCCAGCCTCAGCACAAAGCCCGGCGGGCCTTGCCGCAACAGCGCCGGTTGGGTCGCCTGGTCGGGCGGCACTGGCGTGGCCACCACCGGCGCAAACAGGCGCAAACTATTGACAATGGCGGTAAACAAACCCTCCTGCTGCTGCCAGCCAGCGGGAGTAGCCTGGCCCAACAAGCGCACCTGGCGCGTAGGCGAAACAATCACCAGCAGCCGCCCAGCAGCGTTGCTGGCTTGCAAATCGGCGACCTGGGCCGGGCTGCCGCCAACCTGCATGGTGGCGGGCATGCCCACCGTGAATCCCGCCTGCTGCAATCCGGCGCTGCTGCTGGCAAACAGGGTTTCGGTTGTGGTGATAGGCGGGCTGGCCTGAGGTTGCGAGTCGATCTGAATCAGCAAGCCGTCGGCGGGGGCGGCCCGTTCGAGGTCGGCGGGCGAGGGTGCCAGCAGCAGCGTGGTGCTCGTCTCGCGGGTGGCCCAGCCCTGGGGATAATTCAGTGCAAACCCACCCACCTCAGAGCGGTAGCTTGCTTCCAATGGCGGTGAGGTGGGGGCGGGGCCAGGGCTGCCAGCGGGCGCTTCCGGCGTGGCAGGTGGGGCGGCGCTGGGCAGGGTGCAAGCAGCTAGCACCACCAGCAGCAGCGGCGTCAGCAGGCGTAGCAGGCGAAAACGTGGGATGCCCATGGTTGATGAAAAGAGAAGAGCCGCACAAGGGTTGTGCGGCTCTCAACTGGAGCGGGAGATGGGATTCGAACCCACGACCGTCTGCTTGGGAAGCAGATGCGCTACCACTGCGCTACTCCCGCGATAGGGCCAGTATACCACGTTGGCAAGGACTGTGTCAATCGTTTTTTCACTATTGCCGCCGCCGCAGAGGCAGCCGCCGAATGAATTCGGCGTCTAGAAGGCCGCAACACGATGATGAGTTTTAAGAAATTAAACGGGTATATTTGCTAGCCGTAGCCCTAAAGGGCGCGGCTTGAAGCTGCGAAGCCCACCTGCGCGGGCTATACCGGATTT
>JALONX010000186.1 GCA_025454695.1 Chloroflexaceae bacterium | reverse complement strand
CCTTCGCGCATGGAGGAGGTCTTGGCGCTGCTGTCGCGCAGGCTCTCCTTCGGATACAGCAGAATCAGCACAAAGCTGCTTTCCTGCACAATCGTGCCGTCGGACTCACGGAACTGGCCGAAACCCTTCAGCACCGTCAGCCCATCGGGGAAACGGGGCGTTACTGCTTCATCGAGGAATTGCTTAAATTCCTCATCGCTCACCTCCGGCTTGTTTGGGCGCTCGCTGCCAAAAAACAGCTCGCTGCGGATAAACGGCTCGGTTGCAATCTGCCGCTCTGCCGCCAGCTCATCGGCCTCAGCCTGCGGCGTTGGCAGCAGGGTTGGGGCAGGCAGCGCGGTCGGCAGCGGGCGGGCGTAGTCCACCACTGTGGTTGGCGTAGCGGCGGCTGCTGCCTGCCCGCCGTTGGCGTAGGCATACGCCCCAACACCAGCAAGAACCAGCACGAGGCTGAGAAAGACCGCGCTCAGGCGGTTGACGAGGCTCGAAAACATGGCAAAAATCCTTTCGTGTTAAGCAGCCATCTGAAAAGGTCGTTTTTGACCCTCACGCAAAGCCTGTCCTGAAGCATTGAAGGGCCGCAAAGCCGCAAAGCCGCAAAGTGAGCGCAACAGCTCGTTCATTTGCGATCCTTTGTGCCTTTGTGCCTTTGTGAGGGCCTGTTCAGAGAGCTTCTACTGGTTGTTGCGAAACATATCCGGCCCGCTGGCGAAGACATTGTCCGGGTCGTAGCGATGGCGGGCCGCCAGCAGCCGGGGGAATTCGGGGCCGTAGTGCCGTTGCCAGTCCTCCGGCGTCAGGCGCACCGCGCTGATGGGGTAGTTGGTGCCGCCCATGGCGCGGTTTTTGTCGTACAGCTCCCGGTTGTAGGCCAGAATGGCCTCGATGGCCGCCGGGTCATTCGGTGCCGTGCGCAGAATGTCGAAGCCAAAGGCGTAGGCTTCGTTCGGCACACGGAACAGCGGGCGGGTGCTGCGGGCTGGCCGCATCGGGATGAGCAACACCGAAAAGCGGTCGTCGGCGGCCAGCGGCCTCAGCGTTGCCTGCACATGGCCCAGGAAATCCAGCGCCGTTGAGCCGGGCAGAAACAGGTCAATCCAGGGGCGGGGCCGCTTCGGGAAATCCAGCGGGATGCGGCTGGCCCAGGCCCAGAAGCTCAAATCCGCCGTCTGCGTCGCACTCGTCACATGGTGCAGCCCCGCCAGCAGTGTTGCATCGTCGGGCGGGCCGTCGGGCGCATGAAAGGCAATCACTTCCAGCAGGTAGGCCCAGCCGCCGTTGGGCTGGGGCAGCAGCCAGCCCTCCATCTGGTCAAAGCGCTCTTCCTCCATCAGCAGGTTGAGGTCGGCCATCATAGTCGGCAGATCGGCATAGAACAGGTCGTAGAGGCGCACGTTGGTGGGCGCGGGCATCAGCCGCAGCACCGCCTGCACAATCACCGCCACCTGCCCCTGCCCGGCTAGCACCGTTTCAAACAGGTCGCGGTTTTCCGTTAACGAGCAGCGCAGCACCGCACCGGTGCCGGTGATCACCGTCAACTCAAGCACATGGTCAATCTGTGCGCCAAACTTGAAGCTCATGCCGCCAATCCCGCCGACGGAAAGCGTGCCGCCCACCGTCTGGCCGATGTAATCTGGCAGCACCGGCGGCATCAGGCCCTGTTCCAGCGTCGCCTTGAGCAGGTCGTACCAGCGCATGCCTGCGTCCACCGTGATCGTCTCGTCCGTGATGGCGTGGATGCTGGCCAGGGTGCTCATGTCAATCACCAGCCCGGCCTGCACCTGCGACTGGCCGAAGGTGGTGTGGCTCTTGCCCCGCCCGACGATGGGAATGCCGTTGCGGCGGGCAAAGCGGATCACCCGGCTGATGTCGCGGGGCGAGCCGGGCTTCAACACCGCCAGCGGCTGTTCATGCACAATCTGGCCAAAATCCTGGGCATACTCGTTGCGGGTCGCCTCATCCAGGTGCAGCGTGCCATCAAGGGGCGGCAGTTTGGCGAAGTCGCCTGCCTCTGCTGCATGCGCCGCCGTGACCCATGTGCCACTGGCGGCCTGAAAGCCCACCACGAGCGAGGCGCTGGCCACAGCTTTAATGAAGCTGCGGCGTGAGAGATTCGTTTGCATATCAATCCTTTCGTGCTGTTCTTCGTACTGCATGTAGAAAGGGTAGCTGGGGGCTGTGGCCAATCTGTCCACAGCCCTTTTTGCTGCCACCAGTAGAGGTTGGCAGGTGCGCTTACCTCACGCCCATCGGCAAATACTCCAGCTGTTGCCAACGCTTCAGCAGGTCGTCGTAGTGGGGTTTGTGCGGGTCGCCGCCCTGCCCCGGCGCAACAATCCAGCGTGAATGGCGCAGGTTGCTGAAGTCCACAATCTGGCGGTACTGGGCCGCGTGGAGCTGGTTGTAGTCTTCCCAGCGACGGAACGACGAGGCCACGTTGACAGTATGCTTGTCGCCGCCGTTGGGAATGGCGCGGTTGAACACGGGGCCGAGATCAGGGTGTGCGCCAAGGGGCTGGTGCGGGAACTGGGCCAGATGGGCCTTGTCCCAGCGCCATGCGGCAAGGTCATCGCTGCCCTGGGCTTTGGCCATGTCAGTGAGTCCGTCGTTCAGCGCGGCGGCCAGCGTGTCGGCGCAACTTTCCGTGGCGGGCGTGTCCACATCGTCGCACCAGGCGGTGTTTTCAAGCAGGGCCGTTTCCATGGCCATAGACACAAAGTAGGGTTGACGCGAATAGTCTTTCCACAGGTCGTTGCCCGCCGAGTCAATCAGTTCATCGGCAAACAGGCGTTGGGCGATGCGGATGTACCAGGCTTCAAAAATGGCTGTGGCGGCGCTGTCGCCCGTGGTGCGGAAATCCCACTGCCGCAACAGGGCCAGGGCCTGGCGGCTTCGCTCGTCCGTCGGCTGGGTGTTCAGTAGCGTGGGCATCAGCCTGCGGGCATGCACCGCCAGCACATCGCCCTGCATGGTGGCCATGTCGTCGGGACTGTAGCGCTGTTTGGTGCCACTGTTCAGCATCTCAACGATGCGGGCGGCCCGGTAGGGCGCAGCATAGCTGTTGCTGATTGGGTAGGAATCGTCGTGTGAGACCTTGTTGTTGGCGCTGACGAGGTAGCCTTCCGGCGGATTGAAGCGTTGGGGCAGCCGTTCGGTCGGCACATAGCCCTGCCACTCGTGTGCGCCTGTCCAACCCGGCACCGGCATGCGGCCATCGCCACTAGGACGGATGGGGATGGTGCCAGCGGCGATGTAGCCAATATTGCCCGCCTGGTCGGCGTAGACGTAGTTCTGGTCGGCGGCGCGATAGTCGCGAAAGACCTGGGTAAATTCAGCCCAGCTGCGGGCACGGTTGATGGCCAGCGCTGCTAGAAAACCGGCGTCTTGCCCATCGTGGCCCGTCCAGCGCACGGCCAGGGCTGGCCCGGCGGGATGAACCAGATCGGACAGCAACGGGCCGTGGCGCGAGCTGCGCACGGTCAGGTTCACATCCGGCTGACCTTTCACCTTAATCGTTTCCGTCACCACCTGCAACGGCTCCCAGATGCCCTGGTACAGAGCCTGGTTGCGCTCGTTAACCTGCTCGATGTAGAGATCTTGTGAGTCTACGTTGATGGTGGTGACGCCCCAGGCGATAAAACGGTTGTGGCCAATCTGCACGCCCGGCCCGCCCGGAAAGGTCGCGCCAAACACCCGCTGCTCGCCGTAGGCAAGCCGCGCCAGGTACCAGAACGCTGGCGTCTGGGAGGCCAGATGGGGATCGTTTGCCAGCAGCGGCTTGCCGGTGGTGGTGCGTGCGCCGCTCAGCACCCAGGCGTTGCTGCCCCGCCCATCGGCCCCGATGCCGGTTTGCTCGGCCACGTTGCGGTGCAGCGCCAGCAGCGCCGGGATTAGCGATTGGCGATTGGCGATGAGAGATTGCATAGCATCGTTAATATCCATCGGTTGCCCAGTTTCAGACTCACCAGGTCGCCGGGCTTCCTTGTCTTGCAGCGTCACCGGCCCATCGGCCAGGTAGGCAGGCGTGAGCTGGGCCGCCCGTTTGGGGCCAAGCAGCTGGGCCAATTGTGCCCGCAGCAGTTCTTTGTCCCAGCTGCTACCGTTGCCCCAGGTAAACAGTTTGGAGATGGCCAGCACATCAACCGGCGTCCACGGCTCAGGCTGCATGGCAAAGATGCTGAACTCTGGCGGCAGTTCGTTGTTTGGGCGCTGGTGGAGGTAGGCATTGATGCCCGCCACATAGGCTTCAAGGGGCATGCGCTCGCGCTCGCTGAGGTTGGCCCAGGTGGCCTGGGCGGCGCGGCTCAGGCCCACGGTGCGAAACAGGCTGTCGAACTGAAGACCGGCGGCACCCAGAAACTCGGCGCTGCGCCCGTGGGCCAGGCGGCGCTGCCACTCCATCTGCCAGAGCCGATCCTGAGCATGGGCATAGCCAAGGCCGAACTGGGCATCGTTTTCGGTGCTGGCACGAATGGTCGGCACACCGTGCTGGTCACGGGCCAGCATAATCGGGCCGTCAAAACCCGTGATGGTCAGGGCGTCGGCGGCCTGGGCAGGTGTTTGCCAGGCGAACCCGGCGGCGCTGAGAAAAAACGCCAGCAGAATCAGCAGGGCGAACACCTGCTGAAGTCGCATGTTGAAGAAACGCATTGAATAACCTTTCTTGCAGGGGCAGGCGATGATCTTTTGCAAAATGAACTGGACAAGATTGCACTGCGATAGCCACCGAAGCATTCGACATCTGGAAGACCAAAACACGCTTATCGCTCTGTAAACGACGTTTTCTTGTCGCCAATGATCGGCGTTGTCACGCCGACCGCAGGGAGGAATCGGCATTGCCCTGCGTTGCAGACCCCTCACCTTCGTTCGGGGTGACATGGCCATCACTGCCAGAAGACCTCGTTGACGAACTACTTATGAACTTTAAGTTTTTATTCGGGTATAAAACGTCCCGTAGCTGCGCGATGTATCGCGCTAAAGCACCGAAGGCGCGATGTATCGCGCAGCTACGGCATACCCGTTTTAATTTTTAAAGCTCATCAGCGTGTTGCACTCTGGTTGTCCGGGATAATGTTTAAAGCTTCATAACCTGCGCTTGATGCAGCAGTGAGCATTGGATGCTCACCACAAAATGTTTGGTCTCGCACCACAGCAGCATAGCGGGTGCATGTAGACAAAAAATCGACAGATGAGAACGGGGGCAGAATCAGCCCAAAGGCGGAGCCAGCCCCCCTTGACATGGGCAGGGGCGGGGCGTATGCTAGGGGCAACGATTGAACCGGAGGTTTTCTACGACAATGACCAAACTGCGCGACATCATTCAGTCTGGCTTCGCCTGCGCCATATGCGTAGGGCAGCCTGGCTGTATGCCGCCCTCAGCTGAGGTGTCGCCAGGGTAAAAACCGTGTTCCAATGCGATATCGAAGCCGTGGGCGGGTCTGCGCTCACGGCTTTTGTGTGTGTGCCGTCGGCCAGACAGCGCAAGTTCCGCGTTTCCGTCGTCGGCATTCGTCGCGCACCACTGGTGCGCCAGCGCAAAGGAGCATGTATGCGTAAGCCTCAACCTAGACCTGGCAAAGGTGCGCCTAAACCCCAGCCCCGCCAGCCCCAACCCAGACCACAACCCGTCCGAACCCCGCCGCTCTCACGCCGCCCGCCCCGGCAGCCGGGACGATGACGAGTGACGAGGGTCGAATGACGAGTGACGAGTGATTAAAGTCTTCAGTTGGCAGTTGGCAGTTGGCAGTTGGCAACGGTTGGAGGAACTGCAAACTGCAAACTGCCAACTGCAAACGGTTCTCGGTTCTCGGTTCCTGGTTCTCAATTTAAGGAGTTCCCTATGAGTCACATCCAACGCCTGGCCACGTTTGCGGAGATTGAGGCCGACTTTATCGAGCGGGCGCATGCGCTGGTCTGGTGCAACGCCGCGACGGTGGATCAGCAGCAGCGCCCCCGCTCGCGGGTGCTGCACCCTATCTGGGAAGGCGCGACGGGCTGGATTACCACCAGACGCAACTCGCCCAAAATAGGCCACCTTCAAACGAACCCACACCTTTCGCTGGCCTACGTGGCCGAGCCATTTAAGCCGGTGTATGTGGAATGTCGAGCAACCTGGAATGGCGATTTCGCCACCCGCCAGCGCATCTGGGCGCTGCTGCGGGCCACGCCAGAGCCGCTGGGTTTCGATCCGGTTCTCACCTGGGGCGACATCGCCGACCCGGAGAACGGCCTGCTTCAGCTCACGCCCTGGCGCATCGAGGTGAGTGACTTTTCCGGCCCGCCGGTGACAAAAATCTGGCAGTCGGGATGAGGGCTGGGCGGGTGTTGCCCTGAGCCAGACTCAGGGCAGCGCCCGCAGTCTGTATAGGGGCATGGCACCGCTGGCATCTACAAGCATATGCACGAGTTACGCGGTGCGGCTGTGGGGGCGGCGGCGCACGCCCGCTCGTCCCTTTGCCCGCCCGACACGGCGGGGAGGCCTGCGGCTCTCAAATCTCCCGTTCGTGAAGCGACCGCGTACCTTCTGCCAATGACAGGAGTTACCCGGTCATACACGAGCATTTGGAGCGCGAAGGGCGCAAACGCCAGCGAAACGCGCGAAAGACAGCGATCGTTCGTGGGTTTCACGCATGTTCGAGGGTTTCGTGTTCCAAAGCCTCCTCACCGCGTAAAGTCCTATCAATGACTGCGTCAACATGCCCCGGCTTCATTTGACAATAATCTAACTGATTCCTGCTAGCCAAACCGTGAATTTGCATGCTATAATCACCCTGGTCAGTTGCACCCTGACCTTCCTCTCTCGTTACTGAAGTTGATACCAAACGAGCCTGACGAACGCCTGCACGACTTCGAGGACGACAACCATGGGCGGGTATGTGGCAGTTGCCGTTGTTGCTGCTGCGCTCAAGCAGCTGCTTGAAAACGGTTTGGTTTCACACAATGTTGCAGGTGCCATCGGCAGCGACATTGTTGTTTCGGCGCTCCCGCCGGATCGTATCGTTACCGGCAGTGACGAGCGACCTCAGGTTAACCTCTTTCTCTACCAGATTGCGCCGCATGTAGGTTTACATCGTCACGAACGGCCCCTGGCATCGCCTGCTGGCTCTCGTCTGCCTGCGCCAATGGCCTTCGATCTCCACTTTCTGGTGACTGCCTATGGTGCCAGCGACGGCCAGATCGAAACGCTGTTAAGTTACGCCCTGCTGGTGTTGCACCAGTCGCCCGTGCTGCATGTTGCACAACGGGAAGGGCTGGCCCCCATCAACCTGAGTCCGGTGTTTCTTTCAACTGAAGAGTTGGCCCGGCTCTGGTCGGCCTTTCAGGCTCGCTACCGTCCCTCGGTAGCCTACCGTGTGTCACCCGTGCTGCTGGAACCAGCCCTGTAGGGCACACCGTATTCCGTAACGGCCCCCACCAGGCCACGTGAGCATAGCTGTATTTCTGTAGCCAACGTTCTTGATCCATGTCAGCAAACACTGTCTCCAGCTGGGTCGAGCAAAATCAGCGTTACCTTGCAGCGGCCCTTGAGCGTGTGCGCCTGGCCCTGCTGGGGCAGGCTGCCCGTGCCTCGGGTGCGCCAGCCCCGGCCTTGCCGCCGCTGCCCGAACTGGAGTTGGAGCCACCGCCAGCCCTGGTGACGCTCTGCCAGCGCTTTGGCCTTTCCGCCTTTGAACGTGATCTGCTGGTGCTGTGTGCCGGTGTGGAGCTGGATGGCACCCTGGCCGCTGCATGTGCCGAAGCCCATGGTGATCCTGCTCGGCCATTTCCAACCTTTAGCCTGGCCCTGGCGGCCCTGCCCGAGGCTCATTGGGATGCGATCACGCCCACGGGTGCCCTGCGCCACTGGCGGCTGATTGAACTTGGCCCGAGCACCACCCTCACCCGTAGCCCCCTGCGGGCCAGCGAACAGGTGGTGCATTACCTGGTTGGCGTGCATGCTCTGGATGAACGTTTGCTGCGGCTGGTTGAACCAGTCGCCCCACCGGAAGCGCTGTTGCCGTCCCACCAGGCCCAGGCCGAGCAGGTGGTGAAATGGTGGACAGCTGCTAAAGGTGGGCCTGTGCCGGTGGTGCAACTTACGGGCGAGGGCCGCGACAGCAAACAGGCTCTGGCCGCCGCCGCCTGCGCCCGGCTTGGGCTGAGCCTGCATGCGCTGGACGCGCAACGGTTGCCCACCACCCCCGCCGATCTCGACGTGGTGTTGGGGCTGTGGGAACGGGACGCCACCTTGCACATGAGCGCCCTGTTGCTAGATTGTGAGGCGCTTGAGGCTGCCGATGGTGAGCAGCAGCGGGCCGCCGCCAGCCTGATGGCCCGGCTACGGGGGGCACTGCTGGTTGCCAGCCGCGAACCCCAGCCCTTGCGAGGCCGCCCCAGTGTAACGCTGGATGTGCAGCGGCCCCAGACTGATGAGCAGCAAACGCTCTGGCAACAGGCCCTTGGCCCGCTGGCCAGCCAGCTCAACGGGCAGTTTGCGCGGCTGGTGGCCCAGTTTAACCTTGATGCAAACACCATTCGGGTGGCGGCAAGCGAGGCCCGCCAGCAAGCCACACCAACGGCAGACATGGGCCGGGTGGTGTGGGAGGCTTGCCGGGTGCAGGCCCGCACCCGCCTCAACGATCTGGCGCAGCGGATTGTGCCCGCTGCCGGGTGGGACGACCTGGTCTTGCCCGAGGCCCAGCGGGCCACCCTGCACCAGATTGCCGCCCAGGTGCGCCAGCGGGCCAGGGTGTATGACGACTGGGGCTTTGCCACCAGGGGCACGCGGGGCCTGGGCATGAGCGCACTGTTTGCCGGGGCCAGCGGCACGGGCAAAACCACCGCCGCCGAGGTGCTGGCCCACGAGCTGCACCTTGACCTCTACCGGATTGACCTGAGCGCGGTGGTGAGCAAATATATCGGCGAGACCGAGAAAAATTTACGCCGCGTCTTTGATGCGGCTGAGGAGAGTGGGGCCATTCTCCTTTTTGACGAGGCCGACGCCCTGTTTGGCAAACGCTCCGAGGTGAAAGATAGCCACGACCGCTATGCCAACATCGAAGTGAGCTACCTGCTGCAACGCATGGAAGGCTATCGAGGCCTGGCCAT
>JALONX010000185.1 GCA_025454695.1 Chloroflexaceae bacterium | reverse complement strand
CTGGACATCATTCATCATTTCAACTACCTTCACCTTGATTGGCACCTACTACATGCCGGTAGACCTCTGGATCAAAGGCTATCTGTGGATGGGGTTGCTCTTCAGCGTCGGCTCCACCTTCACACTTTCCAAAACGATCCGCGACAGCTTTGAGCAGCAACGGCAAACGCGGCGCGGTGAGTGAGTCGTGCATTGAACAGGCTTGTGCAAACAGCTCCGTGACCAGGACAATGTGAAGTTTACGCAATTCATGCAAATGAAGAGCAACTTTATCTGGGTACACTACGTAATTTGTGAATAGAAGCAGTTTTGCTCAAGCCCGGCACTGGCGCATGCACCGGGAAGACGGAAACCAGCTTTATAATGGCTGGATATGAATGGAGAACTGGCATATGTGGCGTTAAGTTACTCCGGACTATGGCTGCTCTCGTGGTGGGCGGCGCTGGGGCAGGGCTGGGGCAAGGCCGAAAGCGCCCATGAGCCTGGCAGCCGCTGGTTCTACACCCGCCGCCTGCTGCTGGCAGCCCTGAGTCTTGTTGGCGTGCTGCTTGTAGCCGGGCAGCCCTTGGCGAACTACGGCTGGAACCTTTCGCCCTGGCTGCCCGTGGCGCTGCTGGTTGGCGGTGTGCTGGCCCTGGGCAACCGGGGCGGCTTTGTGCCCGACGGCTGGCTACCCATGGTGCTGGCCCTTTTTCACACCTTCGCCACCGAACTCTATTTTCGCGGCTATCTGTTTCACCATCTTAGCGGCAGCCTGGGCACCCTGGCGTTGCCGCTTTCGGCGTTGCTCTACGGCGGCTACTACCTCACAGTGCATACGGTGTGGGTGGCGGGCTGGCGCGGGCGGCTCATCGGCGTCGTCACCTTTACGCTGCTAGGGCTGGTGTTTGCTGGATTTTATACTCTGGCGGGAGGCTTTCTGGGCGCATGGCTGGCCCACTTCGCGGCAGTGATCCGCTGGAATGTGGCTATACGACGGGAGCGACCCGGTGAAGCTGCGTAGAACAAAAGCCGTGCCCATAGCGGTGGAGACCTTGCTTCAACCAGACGACCGTTTTGTGGCGCTGGCGGAAGGCCAATTGCGCTACCGACAGGTGGGTAGCGGCCCGGCGGTGGTGCTGATCCACGGCTTTGCCAGCTCGCTGTTTACATGGCGCAGACTCACGCCGCTGCTGGCTCCCGACCATAGCGTCTACGCCCTTGATCTGCTGGGCTTCGGGCTGTCGGACAAGCCTACCAGGGCCGACCTCTCGCTGGAGGGCCATGGGCGACGGGTGGTGCAGCTGCTGGAAGCGCTTGATTTGTGGGAAGTGACGCTGGTGGGCCATTCGATGGGCGGCGTGGTGGCCAGCTACGCCGCCCTGGCTGACGGGCAGCGCATTAAACGGGTGGCACTGCTGGACGCAAATTTCTACCAGCGCAACGGCCCGCCGCTACCGATGTTTCCGCCACTACCGCAGCTGCTGGCCCGTCGCTTCTACAGCCCTGCTGGGCGGGCCGCTAGCTTGCGGCGCTGTTATGCCGACCCGACCAACCTCACGCCGGAGGTGCTGGAGGTTTACCTGGCACCTACCCGCACCCTCGGCGCGCTGGACTCACTGGCGGCGTTTCTGGCAACCCCTGGCCCCGCTACCTACGCCGCGCTGCCGCCCCGCCTGAACCTGCCGACGCTGGTGCTGTGGGGGCAGCAAGACCGGCTCTGGCCGCTGGCCGATGGCCTGCGCCTGGCCCGCGACATTCCCGGCGCACGCTTTCAGGCTATTGCTGGGGCAGGCCACATGGTGCAGGAGGAGCAACCGGAGGCGGTGGCAGTGGCGGTGCGGCATTTTGTAGAATCAAGGTGCAAATAGGTGCCGGTCTCCTGCTTCACGTTTGGTGGCAAAGAGGAGACCGGCACCTTTTGTCTAAAGACGCGGACTGAAGGCCGCACTACAGGCCGCACTACAAGCCACACCACAGACTACACGCCGTATTTCAAAAAGCCAAAACCCTACCACGCGGCCCGCAGCAAATCCATCAGGTCATCGGTGTCGGCGGGGCGGGGGTTGTTGAAGATGGCCGCGTCGGTGAGGGCGAGTTCGGCAATTGCAGGCAGCGCGGACTCAGGCACGTCCACGTCGCGCAGGCGCATGGGCAGGCCGCAGTCGCGCATCAGCGCACGGACGGCCTGAATGCCAGCACCAATTGTGTCAGCCTGGCCCATGCCTGCTGTGTCTACTCCCAGGGCGTGAGCGATCCGCACGTAGCGATCGGGCACCACGCTGCTGTTGAAGCTCATAACATGGGGCAGGAAAATGGCGTTGGCCGTGCCGTGATGAACGTGGAATTTGCCACCAGTGGCGTGAGCCAGGGCGTGAACAGCGCCCAGGAAGCCATTGGAAAAGGCAATCCCAGCCAGGCACGAGGCGATCAGCATGTTGCCGCGTGCCTCCAGGTTGTCGCCGTGGTGGGTGGCGTTGTGCAGGTTGGCGGCGATCATCGTCATCGCCTGGAGCGCCATAGCATCGCTCATCGGGCTGGTGTCGGTGGAAACGTAACATTCAATGGCGTGAGTCAGTGCATCCATGCCAGTGGCGGCGGTGAGGCGGGGCGGCATGGTGCGGGTCATCTCCGGGTCGAGGATGGCCAGTTCTGGCACCAGGTAGGGGCTGGCAAAGGCGAGCTTCACGTTCTGCTCGGTGTCGAGGATGACGGCGAACGGCGAGGCTTCGCTGCCGGTGCCCGCTGTGGTGGGGATGGCCACCATTGGCACCAGGCGCTGGGTGATAAGATTGTAGCCCTGGTGGTCGAGCAACTGGCCGCCGAGGGTTATCAGCATACGCATGCCTTTGGCCGTGTCCATCGGGCTGCCGCCCCCCACAGCCACCAGCAGGTCGGCCCCGGCGGCCTGGGCCTGTGCGGCGGCGGCTTCGACCACCTCTACCGAGGAGTTGGGCGGTACATCATCAAAAACTCCCACCAGCTCGACGTTGCCATGCAGACTGGCTTTCACCGGCTCAAGCAGCCCGGCGTTGGAGACGCCCTTGTCGGCAACGATGAAAGCCCGGCTGCCGCCGAGGCGATCCAGTTCGCCAGCGAAGTCGCGGGCCAGGCCAGCTTTGTAGAGTACCCGCGCCCCCAGTGAAAATTCAAAAAATTCTGGCATATGCACTCCTTTGTCACACTGCGTCATGACTACGCTTATTATACTGCGTTTGACGAGTTACGAGTTACGAATGATGAGTGACGAATGACGAGTGCAGCAGAGTAAGTGACATGTAACGAGGGGAGCATTCTGTGCTTGATAAGCTCTATGGTTCACACGGTGATCGCCGAGCTGAAAAAGAGTGTTAAGTGATCTGTATCAAGAATGTAGCGACTCACACTGGTTTTTCCACAGGATCAGCAGAAACAGCACGATAAGCAACAATTTCCTGGTTCACCTCATCAAGCAAGGGATTCTCTTTCAACGCATCAGCAAGCGCAAGCCAGGGATTTGCAGAAGCTGTGGCATCAAACTCTAAAGGCACCAGTTTGCCTTTGCCAAGCCGAGCGGCAAGCGCAGTCTGCAATAGCCTGATTGCCTCTTCCTCGGTTGCGCCCTCAGCACGAACGTCGGGCCAGGCAACGAGCGAGGCAGAATACATGCCTACCTGGCCAGGTTCTACCAACATGTAGATTATCATTTGAAGCCTCCTCGAGTTCGCTAACCCTGGAGGAGATTATACCCCACGTGCGTTGTTGGTGCTATGCCTACACGCGCAACACCCGGCGGCAGACCTTAACAGGCTCGGTAGCGTTTGCGGTTCGCACGGAAACGGACGAGAGCAGTGCATGGAGATTGGAGATGATGCTTGAACATGCGTGAGTCTCCAATCTCCATGGGCCAATCTCCACTAACAATCCGGCACTGGCAGCCCTTCGTCATGGGCGTAGGCGTGGATGATGCGGGCGATGTGTTCCAGGTCGTCGAGGATGAAGTAGACCTGGTGCATTTCGTAGACGGCGGAGGGCATGGTGGCGGCGCGGCGGATGTCGAAGGGCAGGCGTGGCGTTTCCGGCGCAAAGGCTTTGTCCATTTCGCCGATGGAGGAGAGCAGGCCCGCGCCAAAGGCTTTCAGCTGATCATCCTCGCGCATGAGTCCGAATTCGGTGGTGAACCACCAGAGGCGGGCGATCTCCAGCCGCTGGCGCTCGTCGCCAGCAAAGTAGAGCGGGCCAAAGGTCTGGGCAATGTCGCCAAAGCGGCGGTTGGTGAAGAAGGCCAGGTGGCCGAAGTATTCGTGAAACAGGTCGGGCAGGGGGGTGAATTCCAGGTCTTGCGGCTTGCGGATGTAGTTCGTGACCGGGAAGCGCCGTTCGGCGATGTGGGCAAACCATTCGTCTGGCCCCAGGTATTCGTTCTCGGCATCGCCCAGCGTCCAGCCACTCAGCGCGTGCAGCCGCTCGCTCACCACCTGGGGGTCGGGCAGGCGCTGCGGGTCGAGTTGCAGCTTGGGGAAGCCTTCGAGGAAGAGGCGGCTGGCGAAGGCGGGCATACGTTCCATCTGCCGGGCGTAGAGGGTCGCCCAGGTCGTGTGGTCTTCCTCGGTGTAGTTGGGCATGGTGGGCAGTGTATCTATGGTGGTCATCGTTGACTCCTCTGGAATTGCAGATTGTAGATTGCAGAATGCAGATTGGAACTGTAAATCTGCAATCTACAATCTGCATTCTGCAATCGTTATAGGTTGCCCCGTTTGTCCTGTTCGCGCTCGATAGCCTCGAAGAGGGCTTTGAAGTTGCCTTTGCCGAAGCCCCGGCTGCCTTTGCGCTGGATGATTTCGTAGAACAGGGTGGGCCGATCTTGCACGGGCTGGCTGAAGATTTGCAGCAGGTAACCTTCTTCATCCCGGTCTACCAGCACGCCTCGGCGAGCCAGGTCTTCCACCTGCTCGTCAATCTTGCCCACGCGGGACTCAAGCTCGGCGTAGTAGGACTCGGGCACACGCAAAAAGGCCATGCCATGTGATGCAAGGGCATCTACGCTGGCGAGGATGTTGCCGGTGGCGAGGGCGATGTGCTGCACGCCGGGGGTGCCGTTGTATTCCAGGTATTCTTCGATCTGGCTCTTTTTGCGCCCTTCGGCTGGCTCGTTGATGGGGAATTTGATGCGCCCACTGCCGTTCTGCATCACCTTGCTCATCAGGGCGCTATACTCGGTGCTGATGTCGGCGTCGTCAAAATGAATAAGCTGCTTGAAGCCTAGCACATCGCGGTAGAATTCAACCCACTCGTTCATCGCACCCAGTTCCACATTGCCCACAATGTGGTCAATCGCGGCCAGCCCCGTGTCGGGCACCGGCGGCGGGTTGGCAATGGCCTGGAAGCCAGGCATAAACGGCCCTTCGTAGCCGTCGCGCTGAATGAAGCTGTGCAGCACATTGCCGTAGGTGGCGATGCTGGCCTTCACTACCCGCCCGCCCCCGTCCTGAATGACAGTCGGCTCCTGCACACCGGTTGCGCCCCGCCGCACCGCCTCAACATAGGCCGCCTCGGCATTGGCCACGCGCAAGGCAATGTCCTTCACACCATCACCGTGCTGGGCCACAAAGGCCGCCACGGGGTGTTGCGGGTCGGGCAGCAGTGGTGCGGTGAGCACAAAACGCACGTTGCGGCGGCTCAACACAAACGAGGCCCGGTCGCGGCTGCCGGTTTCTAGCCCGGCATAGGCCACCGGCTTCAGCCCCAGGGCCGTGCGGTAGAAGTGGGCCGACTGGCGAGCGTTGGCAACATAAAATTCAACGTAGTCAATACCTTGAAGGTCAAGTGGGTCATTCTGCATGGGGATGTCCTTTCATCTACGCCGTTGGAGAGAAGAACTTATCAAACTGCCTACTGCGTGCTGCGTACTTCGTATTGCACGGTTAAGACCAGGCTTTACTATCCAAGTCTCTCCACCACTGCGTGAGAAGCTTAGCAACAGTCGTTAACACTTCTAGCAAGGGTCGTGCTACGATCTGTGTTTGATAGGTTAATAGTATAAAATGGTGTTGGCGAAATGTGAGCAGTTTTTCACAAGGAATCAGCCCGGTTGATTTTGGAATCGAAACCAGGAGGCACCGATGACGTTGCAATCTGAAAAGCTGCTGGATGGAGTGGGCTGGAAGCTGCTGGCCCTGGTGCAAGAAAACGCCCGCCGCCCGCTGAGCGAGCTGGGGCGGGAGATTGGGCTATCGGCACCGGCAGTGGCCGAGCGGCTGCGGCGCATGGAGGAGGCCGGGATCATCGGCGGCTACCACGCCGCCGTGAACCCGGCCCTGGTGGGCTGGCCGTTGCTGGCCTTTGTGCGGCTCAGCGGGGTGAGCCACCAGGTGGATGAGGTGAACCAGGTAATTATGGAAACGGCAGAAGTATTGGAGTGCCACAAACTCACCGGCAGCGACAGCTATGTAATCAAGGTTGTTGTGGCCTCAATGGCGCATCTGGAAGGACTCATTCATCGCTTTCTGCCCTACGCCGAAGTCACCACCTCACTGGTACTCTCATCGCCGGTGCCGTGGCGGGGGGTGCCCCGTGTAACGCAAGCATAAGCTCTCACAAAGGCACAAAGGCGCAAAGGCATCGCATACAACCATTCTTTTGCAACCCTTTGCGTGCTTTGCGCCTTTGCGAGAAATCCTCCGGTTCTGCTATCACCACGAACGGACGCCGGGTATGTTCAGCGTGGTGGTGGAGATGAGCTGCACCAGGGTTGGGGCATAGTTGATAACAATCAACACCACCGCAATCACCAACCAGGGCGTGAAGCGGTCGAGCCAGGCCGGGCCATCGTTGGGGCCGCTCACGGCCTGCGCCCATTCCACTTCCGGCTCTTCCGCCATGCGCTTGCCCGCCGTGATGGTCAAAACCATGTTGGCGTAGTAAAGGATGGCGCTGACAAACATAATCACCGCGCCGACCGCCACAAACGGCAACCACATGCGCCATTCTGCATTCAGGTAGGGGGCTGCGCCGATCTGAGTCCGCCGGGGCATGCCCAGCAAGCCCAGATAGTGCATAAAGTGGGAAAAGATCGCCATGCCCACAAACCATGTCCAGGCCTGGGCCAGGGCCATCCAGCGGCTAAAGAGTTCACGCTTCGCCAGCAGCGGCACTAGCCAGTAGGTGATGCCCATAAAGCTCAGCGTCACCGCCGTGCCCACCGTCAGATGGAAGTGGCCGGAAATCCACGAGGTGTTATGCACCACCAGGTTCAGGTTGTAGGAAGCGTTGATCAGGCCGCCAGCGCCGCCAAAGGCGAACAGGATCATCGCCAGCACCTGGGTGGCGAAGGCCGGATTGCCCCAGGGCAGGCTGAAAATCCAGACCAGGAAACCCTTGCCGCCACGGGCACGCCCGGCGTTCTCCAGCGAAGCTACCACGTTAAAAAAGGTCAGCAAACTGGGGAAAAACACGCCAACCGTGAACACCGCATGCACCAGCTTCCAGATTTGCGACACGCCTGGATCGGTGTACTGGTGGTGCATGCCAATTGGGATGGACAAGATCAGGAACAGGATAAATGAGACTCGCGCCATTGGGTCGCTGAAGAGCTTGCCGCCACCCTGCCGGGGCACCATCGTGTACCAGGAGATGTAGGCCGGGAGCAACCAGAAGTAGACGATGGGGTGACCGGTGAACCAGAAGAGCGTGCGGGCCAACACCGGGTCGGTGCCACCAACCAGGCCCAGCGACCAGGGAATGATCAGGACAAGCATCTCGGCGGCAATGCCCACCGTGCAGAGCGTCCACATGGTCATTGTCACCAGAGCCATAAAGGCGGGCAGCGGCGTGCGTGCGCCAGGGTTGGCGGCCTTCCACTGGCGGTAGGTTAGCACCAGGTTCACTTCCAGCAGCCACGAGCCAACCACCACCAGCGTCAGGCCAATGTAGTAGATTGCATCGGCCTTCATCGGCGGGTAAAAGGTAAACAGCACAGTGGCGTTGTTCATCAACAGCGGAATGGCCGCTAGCACCAGGCCCACCGTCATCACGCCAAAGGTGGCCCAGCCCAGGTTGCGGCTCGCTAGCGGGCGGTCGAAGGCCCGCGTGCCTACAAAGGTCAGCCAGCCGATGATAAAATAGGTGGTAAAGACCAGTACATTCAGCACCCCATGGAGCGAAAGGCCCTGGTAGTATTGGCCGGGCAACACCGGCTTGATACTGGTATAGAGATTGATCTGGTTATATTCGAGCGCCTGAAAAACCCCAAACAACCCCCCAATGGCCAGGGCCACAAAGGCCACAATCAAGTTCGCCCCGGTAATTCGGTTCTCAGTGAGGAAGACATCCGACTCCTCCCGCTCCCGTGCATATCGTCCTGCTGCTATGGTTGCCATCACCTGCTCCTATTCAACAATCAGTCTGCCCGCCATCACATGGTGCCCACTGCCGCAATATTCGTGGCAGAGAATGAGATACTCGCCGGGTTTGTCGAACTTCGCCGTCACCCGCGAAATCTGGCCTGGCACCACCATCACATTGACGGGCGAGTTAGAAATCTTCACCCCGTGGATCACATCACGGCTGGTCATCTCAAAGGTCACTTCCGAACCAGCTTTGACACGAATTTCGCCCGGTGTGAACGCAAACACCTGGGCAATCATCGCTACTTCATAGCGGCCTGGGGCCAACTCCTTCACACCCGGCTGGTCAAACGGTGGCGTGCGCGACAGGGCCTTTGGATCCACCCGCCCCGCCACGTCTGGCACGCGAATGCCAACGGCGAAGGCCGTCAGCGTAATCGCCACCAGAATGGCCACCGGCACCGCCACACTGGGCAGAATCCACGCCAGTTCAAAGGCGTAGTGCATAAATTTATTGTTTCCCATAGCCTAAAGCCCCCCTCGTGACAGCAGCATCAGGTAGACCTGCACCCACAACACGGTAATAATCGCCAGAAAGGAGAGGATAAAAATCAGCGCGCCCACAGGCAAGCCGTGGTCACCATCATCGTCCGCTTCTGGGGTGTACTTGCTGGAACGCCGTCGCTCAAAATCCTCCCGTCGCATGGTGTTGCTCCCCTCCTGTAGTAGATTGCAGATTGCAGATTGCAGATTGCAGATTGCAGATTGGAAATGCAAAAACCCTTTGTGTCTTTGTAC
>JALONX010000923.1 GCA_025454695.1 Chloroflexaceae bacterium | reverse complement strand
CACAAAGGAGTCGCCACTCCACGTTCGTCTACGTTCCTTAGCGAGCTTTGCGGCTTGGCGAGAGTTAAAGTCGCCGCTCCTCGTAAACAATAGCTCTCACAAAGGCACAAAGACACAAAGGAATACCGATAGATGTGTGTCTGCAACAACTTTGTGCCTTTGTGAGAAACGCCTTTGCGAGAGTTAAGGTCGCCGCGCCTCGTAGTCGCTAATCGCGCAGACTTTACGGGCCGAAGCCGAGGACGGATCGAACTCCAGCCCGATCCACTCGTGGGCCAGCTTCAGCGCCAGTTCTGGGCCAATCACCCGTGCGCCAAAAGTCACAATCTGGCAATCGTTGGAAAGAATAGAGCGCTCCACCGAGTAGGAATCGTGGGCCACGGTGGCCCGAACGCCCGGCACCTTGTTGGCCGAAATGGCCACGCCAATCCCCGTGCCACACACCAGGATGGCCCGGCGGGCTTCGCCCCGCGCCACCGCCTCGGCCACGGCAATACCCACATGAGGGTAATCGGTCTGGTCGCTGGCGTCGAGGACGCCATAGTCACGAATTTGCACCCGGCTGTCGCCCGCTAGCTTGTCGCGCAGGTAATTCTTCAACTCCACCCCAGCAAAATCGGCACCGAGGGCCAGCACGTAAGGCCGCTGTTCGCTCATCGTCTCATTCCTCTTCTTAATTGCAGATTGTTTATTGCACCGCAGAGACGCAGAGAACACAGAGTTTTTGATGTTTTGTTCTCTGTGTTCTCTGTGTTCTCTGTGGCGTAACTGATGCCCCATCTTGACGCAGGGCAGCTCGTCGGCTAAGATACAGCATAGCACATTATTTCACAGCTAGCACAAATGTGACCTCTTTCAGCCGTTGCATCACGTGAAATGGATGACGGCGCAGCCGACAAAGGAGTTGCTGTATGGCCCGCATCGCCATTCTTGGTGCCGGTGTCATGGGTACTGCCCTTGCCTACCCCCTTTCCGACAACGGCCACCATATTCACCTCATTGGCACCCACCTGGATGGCGAGATTATTGCCCATTGCAAAGCCGATGCCTTCCATCCCCGGCTCAACCGTGCGCTACCGCCCAACGTCACGCCTTTTTTGCATGAAGAACTTAACGCTGCCCTTGAGGGTGTGGATGTGATCGCCCTTGGCGTCAACTCGCGGGGCGTGGAATGGGCCGGGCAGCAACTGGCCCACCGCGTGCGCCCCGGCCAACCCGTGCTGATGGTGACCAAGGGACTCGCCGCCAGCGAGAATGGCGATCTGCGGGTGTTTCCCCAGTTGCTGGCCGACTACCTGCCGCCGGGCACGCCGATTGCCGCCATTGGTGGGCCTTCGATTGCGGGGGAACTGGCTGCCCGCCGCCAGACCTGCGTGGTCTTTACATGTGCCGACCAGGCCACCCTCGACTATCTGACCCCGCTGTTTGCCACCGACTACTATCACCTCTGGACATCTACCGATGTGATTGGGGTCGAGGTGTGTGTGGCACTGAAGAATATCTACGCCCTGGGGGTGGGCCTGGTGCCGGGCATTCTAGAGGCTTCCGGCTGGATGGACGGCAACGCTGGCATGCACAACCACGCCGCTGCCTTTTTCGCTCAGGGCCTGGCCGAAACCGCCGAACTGGTGACGCTGCTCGGCGGTAGGCTCGAAAGCGTCTTCAGCCTGCCCGGCGCGGGTGACCTGTACGTCACCTGCCAGGGCGGGCGCAACTCGCGCATGGGGCGGCTGCTTGGCATGGGCGTAGACCCGGAGGAGGCCAACGAGCAGATGGCGGGCGAAACGGTGGAAGGTGTAGACGCCGTCGGCACCATCGCCCCCGCCGTAGAAAAACTGATCGAGCGGGGTGTGCTGCGGCCAGACTCACTGCCGCTGCTACGCCACATCTACGCCGTGGCCATCAAGGGCCACCCCGCAGAGCCAATCTTCCCGCGCTTCTTTCGCCAGCCTGCGCTCAACCTTAAACCCGTTGGCAAGTAACGAGTAACGAATGACGAGTTACGAGTGAGTGCGAGGCAAAGGAAATAGAGGCAATAAGGGAAATGGTTCTGCGCCTGATGTTGTTATTTCCTTCATTCCCCTCTTCAATTTACGTATTACGTATTGCACATTACGCATTACGTAGTATTTTTGTCGCTTGACTCTGGCAAGAATTTAGATTATTATACTTTTCACATAAATCCGCATCTATTCGGGGCGTAGATTGAGGTTTGTAATGGAGCAAGCCAAAGGGGCGGTTGTGGCCCCCAACCCGGCAGCGCGGCGCAAGCCCCTGCATCTGCTGAGCTGGAATGGCCCATGGCTCTGGCTGGCTCCTACCTTCGTGCTGCTGTTTCTCTACAGCGTTGTCCCTTTGATCTTCAACCTGTACCGCTCTTTCAGCACCTTCGACACGATGGACAAGGAGTTCGTCTGGTCGGGGGGCGAGAACTGGGCCACCCTGGCGACGGATGAGCGGCTGCTCAACAGCTTGCAGGTGACGCTGACCTACACCATCATCGCGTTGACGCTGCAATTTCTGCTTGGCCTGGGCATCGCCCTCTTATTCGACCGGGAGCCGTGGGGCGTGGGCGTGCTGCAAACGCTGTTTATTCTGCCCATGGTGGTGCCGCCAGCGATTGCGGGCATGATTTTCCGCCTGTTGCAACACCCCGATTTCGGCGTCATTTCCTGGCTGCTCTACAGCGTGGGCCTGCTGACGCCGGAAGAGCCGTTGATTGGCGGCACCGGGCGCTACGCCCTCTTCGGCGTGATGCTGGTGGACATGTGGCAGTGGACGCCCTTCTTTGCCCTCATCCTGCTGGCGGGCCTCAAGTCGCTGCCTAGCGAGCCACTGGAAGCAGCCCAGGTTGACGGCGCAAACGCCTGGCAGCGCTTCTGGCATGTGAAGCTGCCGCTGCTGCGAAGCGTGATTGCCGTGGCTGTGCTGTTCCGCCTGATCGATCTGTTCCGCACCTTCGACTACGTCTTTATTCTCACCGCTGGCGGCCCCGGCACGGCCACAACGACGCTGAGCTACCTGACCTACCGCCAGTACATCACCATCAACTGGGGCTACACCGCCACCCTGGGCGTCTTCATCCTGGCCCTGATCTGGATCAGCGCCTATGCCTACACGAGGGTGTTTAAGGTGAAATGGTGAGGCAAGTGGCGAGTAACGAGTAACGAGTGACGAATTTCCGGTGTAGTTGGCAGTTGGCAGTTGGCAGTAGAACCGCAATAGCTTGCGGCTGTACAGTTAGCGTTTAGCAGTTGGCGGTGAACGCTACCTAAGCAACTGCAAACTGCAAACGGTTGACTGCAAACGGTTCTTCGTATGGGGTTTTTATGGCATCAATTGTGGTTCCTGGCAAAAAAACAGGCCGTGAGGCCCAGGCGCAGCGCCGGAAGTTGCTCGGCAAAATACTCACCACGGCTGCGTCGGTGACGATTGTTGCCATCTTCTTCTTCCCCATTCTGTTCTGGGTGCTGGCCTCGTTTAAGCCCTTCACCCAGATTTTCCAGTTGCCGCCGAGCTTTATTTTCGAGCCGACACTGGCCTGGTACCGGGTGGTGCTTGGCGGCGAGTCCTACACCACGATTGAGCTGGAGCAGACCGGTGCCATCACCGGCACTGGCGGCGGTTCCTACTACTCGGTGCCGTTTATTCTTGACAGTTTGAAGATTGCTACCATAAGCACCGCGATTGTGATGGTGCTGGCAACGCTGGCGGCTTACGCCCTGTCGCGCTTCACCATGCGCCGCAAGCAGGATTTGATCTTCTGGATTCTCTCCACGCGCATGATGCCGACGGTGGTGGTGGCGCTGCCCTTCTTTTTGATGTATCGCTCGTTTCAGTGGATTGACACATTGCATGGCGTGGTGCTGATGCATGTGGTGATGAACCTGCCCCTGGCGACGCTGCTGCTCAAGAGCTTCTTTGACGATGTGCCGACCGACCTGGATGATGCCGCGATGGTGGATGGCGCAACCCGCTTTGGGGCCTTCTACAAAGTGATTTTGAACTACGTCTGGCCGGGAATTGCCGCCGCCGCTATCCTCTGTTTTATCTTCTCGTGGAATGAATTTTTGTTGACCCTTACCGTAACCCAGACCAATATTCGCACCATGCCGGTGGCTGCATCCACCTTCGACTCATCGTCTGGCGGCACTGAATGGGGCTTTCTCGCCGCCCTGGGCACCTCGGCCATGTTGCCCGTGTTTATCTTTGTGCTGTTTGTGCAAAAACATCTGGTACGCGGGCTGACCATGGGTGCGTTGCATGGGAAATAACGTGAAACGTACTGCGTGAAACGTGAAACGTACTGCGTGATGCGTAATGTGTAATGTGTAATGGCGTCATGCGTAGCGTAGTGCGGACTTTAGTCCGCGTGACTCACCTGCGTGAAACGTGAGGCGTAGCGTAGTGCGGACTTATGAGGCTTTACAACATAATCCAGACAGCCATCGGGGGCAACACGCTTATGAACTTTAAGAAATTAAACGGGTATATCTGCTCGCCGTAGCCCTCAAGGGCGCGGCTCTCATGTGCAAAGCCCGCCTGCGCGGGCTA
>JALONX010000184.1 GCA_025454695.1 Chloroflexaceae bacterium | reverse complement strand
TCCCGTGTCTGCGCGTCGGTGAGGTTGACCCGCACGTCGCTGTTCTGCTGGTTGAAGACATCAACCAGTGCCTTGAAACGGTCGCTATTGCCAATGTTTGTAAAACGAATGCTGGTAACGCCTTGGGCTGCCTGCGGGGTGGCCGTGGCCAGGGCTACTGGCTGGTTGGTGGCCTGGGTCGGCGCAGTTGCGGCAGCATTCTGGTTGGCAGCAAGGCGTTGCTCGTAGTCGGCCTGGGCCTGACTCAGGGCGGCATCCAGGGGCTGGTTCTGGTTAACCACGGCGTTGAGGCTGGGGGCCAGAGCAGCCAGCACTTGCCAGTTGTAACCGCGCACAGTTGGAGTGGCGATGCGTTCCAGGCTGGCCCGCACGGCCTCGCTGGCCTCGGCATCGAGCCGCCCCCAGTAGCCGCTAGACTCGGCCAGGGAGCGGCGGGCGGGCAGCAGCGACACGCCATCGTCGGGGGCAGGCGGGGTGTACTGGCGGCTGAGAAACGAGAGCCAGCGCCATGCCGCTTCGGGATGCTGGGTGCCACTGCTCATCACAAAGCCGCCAGCAGCATGGGCAAAAGGTGCGTTTGGTGCGGTGGGCATAGCCAGCACGCCCACCTGGAAGGGCAGATTCAGGTCGGTTGCGGTGCGCGGGTTCAGGCCGTAGCTCGACGACCAGGGGCCCACTTGCCCGGCCCGCAGCAACTCCTCGGCCTGGGCCTGGCTCAGGCCACCGCCAGCGGAGACGGCGGGGATCAGCACCGTGCCGGAGCGCACCCAGCCGACCACCCGTTCCAGGGCCTGACGGGCGGCGGGGGTGTCGAGGCGTGGCGTAGCGTTCGGGTCTTGCAAGTCAACGCCCGCTGCCGCGAGGGCCACCCCCAGGGCCGCCCAGCCGTTCTGGTCGAGCAAGCCATAGTGTTCGATTGCACCAGGGCTGCCACTTGTGAGGCGTTCGGCCAGCGCCAGCATGTCGCTGCTGCGCCAGGTTGGTGGCGGGGCAGCCCCGGCCTGGGCCAGTCGGTCGCGGTTGTAGAAGAGCAGCGGCACCCGCAACGCGGCAGGCAGCAAGGCCACGCTGCCGCTGGCTGAGTCTCGTTCTAGCGCCCCGGCATAGAAATCGTCGGCGGCAAAGGCCGGGTCAGCCGCAATAAAGGGGGCCAGGTCGCGCAGCAGGCCCTGGTTCACATCCCCCTGATTGACCGAGAGCACAGCGGCAGTGTCGGCGGCGCGCACAATCAGGCTCGTCTGCGCCTCGGGGCTGGCGCTGCTGATACCAGCAATGTTGGCAAAGGGCACAAACTCCACTCGTACATCGGGGTTCTGCTGCTGAAAGGCATCAATGATGGGCTGGTAGCGCGACTGTTCCAGTCCATCGGCGGCAAAACGGATCGTCACCACTGCCGAGGGCGTTGGCGGGGGCGCAATCGGCGCACACCCGGCGAGGAGGGCGAGGATGACCAAGAGCAACAGGGGTTTGCACATGTGAGTCTCCTTTGTATGACAAGGTGACAAGGTGACCGGGTGAAACGTGAAACGTGATGCATGGTGTTCAACGGATAGCATTGTGTTCGTTGTGTAGGGGCGTGGTCTGTGACCCGCCCTCAATGCAGGGCATTGTTTTCATTGGGGGCGGGTCGGAGACCACGCCCCTACGACGGTGCCCTGTTCATTGCGGTTTCGTTGTGTTTCGTTGCGGGCCGACACATCGGTCAGCCCCTACACCGTTGGATTGGCATTGATTTCGGTGGTCGGCGGTCGGTTCTTGGTTCTCGGTTTACTCCAGCACCCCCTTGTACTGCGGGTCAACCTGACGGGCGCAGGTGGCGGGTTTTTCGCCGCCGCGCACGCAGGCCAGGAACTGGGTGGTGAGGAATTGGGCGTCGGCCAGTTCCTTGTCCAGGTCGGCCCCCTGCATGGCCCGGTCTACAGCGCGGGAGAACCAGAAGTCGTCGAAGTCGCGCACGTCGAACTCGGGCAGAGAGGCGGGAGTTTCCAATGCGGCCCGGCTGGCGGCGTAAATCGCGGCGGCTCCGGCGGGGGCAGCCTGGGCAAAGGCGGGCGAGGTCGCTACCGAGGTGCGGGCCGGGAAGTTGCTGCCCAGGGCCGACACATCGTTGCTCAACTGCTTGAGCCATTGCCAACATGCGTCGGCGTGGGGTGTCTGGGCCGAGATGAACATGCCGTTGCCGCCGGGTGCCCAGGGGAACGGATTGGTGCCGAGGGGTAGTGGCGCAAAGCCGACATCGCCAGACGGTGTGCCGCCAGTTGGGCTGCCGCTGTCGCCAAACCACATGGCCACTCGACCGCTTTCAAATAACGGGAAATTATTCGGGAAATCGCTCCCTTTAGCATAACCCTCCAGCCGCTGGTGGGGCGTGGCGGCCCGCGCTAGTTCGATATAGGCCCGCACGCCCTCGGCCACCCTCGGGTCGGTGTAGTTGGGCCTGAAGCTCGTGCCACTGCCGGTGGTGATTCTGCCACCTGCTGCTGCAACCACCAGATACAGATCAATCCCTTGCCCGAACGCGGTGGCAAAGCCATACTGACGTTGGTCGCCCTCACCCGTAGTTAGTTGCTGGGCGGTGGCAATAAACTCGTCCAATGTCCAACTAGGCTGGGGGTAGGCCAGGCCCGCCGCGTCAAAAAGTTTGCGGTTGTAGCCCAGCAGCATCAGGTTCACCTGGTAGGGCAGGCCGTTGAGTCGCCCATCTACCCGGTAGGGGGCCAGCAGCGCGGCGGGGTAGTCCTTCAGGTCGAAGCTCGGGTCGGCGTCAATCAGCGGTTGCAGGTCGAGCACCGCGTCGAGCGTCTGGTAGCGGGCGGTGGGCGGGCCATACCAGCCAAAACAGTCGTTGGCGGCGGCGGCATCGGCCAGCTTCACCATGCCATCGGCGTCGGGCGTTTTTACATCCACAAAGACGCCGCTGTTCTGCTCGTTGAAGCGTTGGGCCGCCTGGCGCAGGGCCGTTTGCCCTTCAAACCAGCCGTAGACGCCGAAGGTGATGCGGGTAGCCTCGCCAGCGGCAGGGGCGGCGGGCAGCGGGGTTGCCACCACAATTGGTGGGGCGGGCGTTGGCGTGGTGGCGGCAGCGGCTCGCTCGTCCGCCAGCCTGGTTTTCGCCTCCGCGATCAGGGGAGCCGGGTCGTCGCCCTGGGCTGCGGCATTCACCGCGTCATACAGGTACCAGTAAGGGAAGGTTGTTGTGGAACCGGCAGTTTGTGGGCGATCCAGGGTCGCTCGCACGGCCTCGGCGATCTGCGGTGGCAGGTTCTCGATGCTGCGGTTCTGGGCCGCCACTGAGCGGCGGGCAGGCAAGGCAACACTATCACCCAGGTGCGAGTCGGCGGCAAAATCCTGCCGGGTGAGAAAGGCAAGCCATTGCCATGCCGCTTCCGGGTGCTTTGTTCCGGCGCTTATGGCAAAGCTGGTGTAGCCAGCGGCCCCCAGACCAGTGAAGGCGGGGTAGGCCACTGTGCCAATGGCGAAGGTCGGCGGGGTCACATCGGCTCGTTCAAAGCCGCCTTCACGGGGGAGCCTGCGGGCGTCCCACATGCCAACCCGTCCAGCTGCAATCAGGCGGGCAAGTTCATTCAACTGGTAGGAACGGTCAAATTCTTCATAGATGGCCTGTGAGCGTACCAGTTCGCCCACTTGCTCGACTGCCTTCAGCACCCGTGGGTCGTCGAGGGGCGGCTGGTTAGCTTCAGATAGACTCAGATCAATGCCAGCGGCAGCCATTTCATGTTGTAGGGCCATGCCGGTGCCCTGCATCAAACCATAGGTTGAGCCTTCAGGCGTGGGTTTTCCGCCCAGGGCCTCGGCAGCCCGGCGCATGTCGGCCCATGTCCAGTCGGCCCGTGGTTCCGGCACGGCGTGTTGGGCAAAAAGGTCTTTGTTGAAGGATAGAACCGAGACATTGAGCGTTGTCGGCAATTCGTAGAGTGCGCCGTCTGGTGCGGTGTAGCTTTCCAGGGCATTGGGGAAGAAGTCGCTGCGATCAAAGGTTGGGTCAGCCTCCATCAGCGGCGTCAATTCATAATAATAGTTTCGGCTCTGGGGGTCTTGTGGTAAGGTGTAGTAGGTGATGAGGGTATCAGCTAGCGATACCATCTCACGAATGGCAAGAGCGGTATCTTCCCTCGACTTCTCCATCGCCGCATCCAAGTCTACAATCTGTACCCGCACCGCGGGATTCTCCGCATGAAACTTCTCAACCAGCGGCTCGTAGCGGCCCCGGCTGGTACTCTGCACCCCGAAGGTGATGGTCACCACCTGGGACGGGTCAACCGTGGGGCGGGGTTGGGTGGGAACCAGCGGCGCAACCGTGGGCACAGCGTTTCCCGCCGCCGGGGGCGTGGTGGGCGCAGTGGGCGTGGGTGCAGCGGGCGCACACCCGGCAAGCAGGGCGAGCAGGGCTAGCAGGAGCGACAGGCGTCTAGACATACGTTCCTCCTAAAAATGACAAGATGACAAGGTGACAAGATGACTTGAATTACGGATTACGCAGTACGCAGTACACCTCACGGATTACGCAGTACGCAGTACGCAGTACGGATTACGCAGTACGCATCGTTCTATCGTCCTCACTCCCCATCGCCAAACATGAGCGCGAAGCCCTGGTAGTTGGGGTCAACCTGGCGGGCGCAGGTGAGCCAGCCTTCGCCACCTCGGCGGCAGTTGATAAACTGCTCGGTGGTGAACTGGGCGTCCTCCAGTTCCTTCAACAGGTCGCCACCCTGCATGGTGCGGTCAAGGGCCTGGTAGAACCAGAAGCCATCGGCCCAGTAGGATGTCTGGCCTAACGTCGAGCGCTCGGTGGGGTTGCCTTCCAGTGGGCGTTGCAGGGCCTCGCGGTAGGCGGCGTAGAGGCTGGCCACCTCTGCCCCGGCCTGGGCGCTAAACTCCGGCCCGCTTGCCAGAGAGACGCGGGCAGGCACCGCATCGCGGAGTGTGAACAGGGCGGGCTGGTTGCTAAGAAAGCGCAGCCACTGCCAGCACGCCTGGGGATGGGGGCTGCTGGCGGAGATGAAGTAGGAAAGTTTTGCCCCGAAATCATCGCTGCTCACCCCGCTCTGGCCAAAGGGCGGCGGCGCAATGCCGACCGGGTAGCTCACCTGAGTGACGGCCTGGTCATACGGGTTGTCGAACCACATGCCCGTCCGCCCGTCTGTCAGAAATTCAAATAGCGGCATGCTTTGCCTATCGCGGCGATACCCGTCGAAGCGGGTGTGGGGCGAAGCGGTTATAAGCAGGTCGAGGTAGAAGCGCACCGCTGCCAGCACCTTTGGGTTGGTGAACTGCGCTTTTGGCGAATCTATGCTGCCGACGACGGGATTTGCATCAAAGCGGCGCAGAAAAAAGCCCAGATCAACAGGATGGCCGCCACTGGCAACGTAGCCGTAGCGCCCCTCGTTCTTATTCGTGAGTTGCTGAGCCGCCCGCAGAAACTCGTCGGGTGTCCAGTTGCCCTGGGGCGGGCCAAGGTTGGCCGACTCAAAGGCGCTGCGGTTGTAGCGCAGGCGCGGTAGACTCACGCTTTCGGGCAGGCCGTAGCGTTTGCTGTTCACGCTCACACTGTCGAGCAGCTGGCGCGGGTAGTCATCGGCGGGGAAAGTTGGATCGGCATCCATCAGCGGTTGCAGATCGAGCAACAACTCCTCGGGCTGATTCATCATGCCATCCCAGCGGAAACAGTCGGCAGCTTTGGCCTGGGCTTCCGCGTTGTAAACGGAGCTGATCTGGCCTTCCGCATTGGTGGTTCTGGCTACCACCATCGGCAGCACCTGCACAAAAATCTGGCCGTTCTCCTGGTTAAAACGCTCGGCCAGGCTCTGAAAGCGGGTTAGGTCATCGGCCCGCACAATAAAGGTGATGACAGTGGCTCCCGCTGGCGCAACCGCACCTGGCGGCGGTGTGGCCACGGTAATGGCCATAGGAGCCGGGGTGGGCTGGGGTAGGCTTGCCTGTTGCAAGCGGGCCTGGGCATCGGCCAGGGCTGCCTCCACCGACTCGCCAGCCAGCGCTCGCCCCAGGGCATTAAACACATCCGCGCCAGTTGCCCAGGGGCGGCTGGTGCCGGGGTTCTGCGCGGCGGCGCTGGCGGCGGCGCTGGCCCCGCTCACGCCGCTCTGGCTGTCGAGCGAGGGCAGGAAGTGGCGCTCGGCCAGAGCGCTACGGGCGGGCAGGAGGGTGGCCCGCGTCAGGCCACCGTAGGCGGGGTCAATGTACTGGTTGCTGAGAAAGGCCAGCCAGCGCCATGCAAGTTCAGGGTGCTGGCTGCCCGCGCTGATCACATAGCTATTGCCGAGGCTAAAGCGGGACAACGGCAGCGGCGGCAAGGGTGCAGCGCTGATCTCGAAGGGGGGACGGCCCAGGTTGAGGTCTATTGTCCACATGGCGACCTTACTGTCGCGCACCAGGGCCACAAACTCTTCGCTGCTTATGCTGCCGTTGGCCGAGGGCGGGTGCTGGTAGAGCGCGCCCGAACGGCGCAGACTCACCAGCCGTTCCAGGGCTTGCCGCCCGGCGGGGCTGTCCAGCGTCAGCGTCGCGGGGTCGCCGTTGAGGTCAAGCCCGGCGGCACTGAAGGCACCCAGGGTGGCCTCGCGGGTGCTGCCCCACTCGCCCAGCAGGCCATAGGTTTCAATCTCGTCGCCCCGCTTGACCGTCAGCTGCTCGGCGGTGTTCAGCACATCGTTCCATGTCCAGGTTGCTGGTGGCGAGGGCATGCCACGCCCGGCCATCATGGTTTTGTTGTAGAAGATCAGCGGCACATCCACCTCGCGGGCCAGGGCGTAGGTGGTGCCATTGGCTCGCACAAATGCGCCAGGGTAGAAGTCGGCCCGGTTGAAGGTGGGGTCGGCGTCCATCAACGGGCTGAGGTCGCGCAGCACCGCCCCGGCCTGCTGGTTCTCGGCAACATCAGTGGTGCGAACCAGGGCCACATCGGCCTGCTCGGCCAGAGTGAACAGGCGCGAGTCGCTCCCCATGTCGTCGGTAAATACATCGTCCAGCGGCAGCAGCCGCACCCGCACGCCAGGGTTCTCAGTCTCAAAGGTGCGGATGAGCGGCATGTAATCGCTGGCATCGTAGCTCTGCACCCCAAACGTAATTGTCACCACACTGGCCGGGTCAACCGTGGGCTGAACCTGGGTGGGGGCCAGGGCGACCGTGGGTAGCGGCCCCGGCGCAGCGGGCGCACACCCGGCAAGCAGGGCGAGGAGGGCGAGCAGGAGGAGTAGGCGTTTCATGTACGTTTCCTAGTGATTAACGAGTGACGAGTGACCGGCGACCGAAGGCAAGGTGACCCTTCGACAAGCTCAGGGCAGGCAAGGTGACACGGTGATCGATTTCGCAGCCTTTCGCCTTCATCCTTCAGCCTTCAGCCTTTGTATACGCAGTACGTTTCATTCACTGGCTAAACCCGTCATAGGTAGGGTCAACCTGTGTGGCGCAGGTAGCCGCCTCTTCGCCACCGCGCACGCAGGCCAGGTATTGCTCGGTGAGGAACTGGGCGTCGGCAAGTTCCTGCTCCAGGTCGCCACCTTGCAGGGCGCGGTCGAGGGCGCGGTAGAACCAGTAGGGGTTAAGTTCTGGTAGCAGCACCCTGGGCCGGGCAGGCCGCTCAAAGGCGGTGCGCGTCGCGTTGAAGACGCTGGCCGTTGCCGGGTCGGCGGGCAGGGCAACAAGGGCGACACGAGCCGGGAGCCGAAGCGGGCGGTTGGGGCTGGCCTCTAGCTGGTTCAGACTATTGCTGAGCGTTTTGAGCCATTGCCAGCAGGCCTGCATGTGGGGCGTCACCACTTTAATGTAGAGGCCACTCACTTCCAGATCGTCGGGGGAGAAGCCCTCTGAACCGAGCGGGGGTGGGCCGATGGCCGGGCTGTAGCTAGCGGTGGGGCTATCTGGCAGGCCAGTGTTGAACTGGTTCAGCCAGAGGGCCACCCGCCCGGCGCCGATCAGTTCGCTACCCCTGCTGTCGTTGAACCTGGTGGCCGAGCTGTAACCAGTCAGGGCGGTGTGGGGCGAGCTTTCGCGCAGCAGCGTGATGATGAAGCGGGTGGCGGCGACCGTTTTGGGGTCGGTGAACGTTGGCTTCCAGCCGTCACCGCTGCCGCTGCTGAGGGAAGCGCCGAAGCGGGCCAGCCAGAAATCCACTTCTGCCGTCAGGTCACCGCTGGCGGAGGCGTAGCCGTAGCGCCGTTCCTCGCCGCTGCCACTGCTCAGTTGCTGGGCCGCCCGCAGCAGGTCATCGGGCGACCATGTGGCCGTGGGGGTAGCGACGCCCGCCGTGAAAAGAGCCTGGTTGTAGCCCAGGGTGGGCACTGTGACCCGTAGCGGTAGGCCGAAGGTGCCGCCCGCATGCTGAAAGGGTGCCAGCAGCGGAGCGGGGAAGTCGCTACCAGGCAGGTTGGGATCGGCATCAAGCAGTGGTTGTAGGTCGAGCACGGCGGCGGTGTCAGCAGCGGTGGGCGGGGCAGGCCAGGCAAAACAGTCATTACCACTGGTCATATCACTGACGCTGCGGCTATCTGAGTCGATCCGTAGTTCCAAAAAAATGGCCTGCTGCTCCTGGTTAAAGCGTTCAGCAACGGCCCGCACCTGGTTTTCCAGCGAACGGGTCACCCCGAATTTAATGCGGGTTGCCCCCGCCGCCGCCACGTTGGGAACCGGTGTTGCTACCACAAAGGGTTGTGGGTCGGGGGTGGGTGTGGGGCGAGCCAGCCAGGCGTTGCGCTGCTGCTCGAAGGTGGCCTGGGCGGTGGCCAGGGCCTGCTCTGGCGGGGCCTTCTGCTCAATCACCTCCGAGAGCGCATCACGGAGCGGCTGGTACCACCAGTTGTTGTACAGGCCGGGCAAATCAGGATATTGCGCGGTGGCCCGTTGTTGGATCAGTGCTTCCAGAGCCGCCCGGGCCTCTGGGTCGAGTCGCCCCCAGAAGTTGGTGCCCTCAGCAACGGAACGGCGGGCGGGAATCACGAACTTCGCCAGATCATTCGTGTCACTAATGAGTCCACGTACATCCTTGCGGCTGAGGAAACTCAACCAGCGCCAGGCCGCCTCGGGATGCTGGGTGCCGCCGCTCATCACATAGCCCCTGGTGGTGCCCGGTGCAATG
>JALONX010000183.1 GCA_025454695.1 Chloroflexaceae bacterium | reverse complement strand
ACCGCACAGTGGCCGCTGACGCCCCGATAGGCCAGCGCCCCGCCCAGCAGCACCAGGCCCAGGCCCAGCGGCATGTGGCGCAGCCCATAGGCCGCCAGTAGCCCGGCTCCCAGCACTGATACCAGCCGCTCCGTGTCGCCCACGTTCACCTCCGCCGGGTCTTTGCGGGCGTGGGTCGGGGCCGGGCCGGGTCGATTCGTAATTGGTACGGCTACTTCTTGCATCACCATCACGTTACTCCTTGAAAGTAGGCATCGTTCACCGCCGAGGACACCAGGCACGCAAAGGCGAAACAGCGTTGCTTTGCATGGTTCGGGTGTTGTGCGGTGAGACCAAGCTCTGGTGTAGCAGCATGTATGCCGAGAGGCACGAGCAGATTGAGGTTAAAAACTGGTTTTCGTGGCACGCTTCTTGCAAACTCATTGGCTCCATGGGTGGGATGTTTGTGCCGCGTGATAGCCACGTGGAATAAACTCACGCCCAATGGTATGGAATCGGTTTAGAAAAGGAGGTCTCCTTGCGCAAGACGACAATCGTTAGCTCAGCCATTGCCGCTGTTGTAGCGGCAACCCTGGCCTTCGCAACGCTCTTCAGTGGTGTTGTGAGCGCCGCACCGCAAATGCAGGCTACCGGCACGCCGACCACGGCGGCCAGCCCGGCAGCCACCACGCCCAGCCCGGCGGCTAGCCCCGCCGCGACCACGCCCAGCCCGGCGGCCAGCCCGGCTGCCACCACGCCCAGCCCGGCGGCCAGCCCGGCAGCCACCACGCCCAGCCCGGCGGCTAGCCCGGCTGCGACCACGCCCAGCCCGGCAGCCAGCCCGGCTGCGACCACGCCCAGCCCGGCGGCGGCCACACCACGGCCCGCCACAACCCCCACCGCCACAACTCCTGGCGCACTTCCTGCAACTGGTGGTGACAACGGCTCATCCTGGATTCTCTTCGTTGGGGCGGCCTTGCTGCTGGTAGCTGGCGCCTTCGCCCTGAGCTTTGTCGGACGCCGTAGCCGCAGCTAGCACTGGCTGAACGGCTCGTCGGTCGAGAACACAGAACAAAGAACAACGTCATCAGGAGACAGCGTTGTCGCGACTGGTTCTTTGTTCTCTGTTCTCATTGGTGGGTTTATTTTGATGGGCAGTGCGGGCGGGTTTAAGACTGCGCCCGATGACGTTGCATCGTTCGTTGTTTATCGTTTGTGGCGGGCGGGTCAAAGGCCGCGCCCCTACAGGCGGCGAAATTTCATTGCCTTTACGCATTTCTACCTGGTTCTCGTTTCTCGTTTCTCTAAAAGTTCTCAATTCTCAATTTTCAACTCCCATGGCACAATCGCCCACAACAACCGAACCACAGCGAGTCTTCGTGGTGTATAACCCCGAGTCGAGTCGGGGTTCCCGCATTGATCTGCCCGCGCTGTTGGAAGAGCAGTTCACCGCTTTTGCGGTGGACTATGAATTGTTTACCCTCGAAAAGAGCAAAGACCTTGCTGCTGCCATACGTCAGGCGCTGAAGGATGGCTATACCACCTTTGTGGCGGCAGGCGGCGACGGCACTGTGTCTGCCGTGGCCAATGTGCTGGCAAAGCTGCGCAGCAAAGCCACGCTGGCGATTTTGCCCGCTGGCACCGCCAACGTGCTGGCCCAGGAACTGAATGTTCCACTCGACATAACAGCAGCGTGCAGCCTGATGTTGGGCGACCACGAAACCACGACCATTGATGCTATGCGTATTGGTGAACATATTGCGGTATTGCAGATCGGCATCGGGCTTGAGTCCGAGATGATTCGCGACACCGATAAATCAGCCAAGCAGCGCTTTGGGCGTGCGGCCTACCTGTGGACGGCAGCGGCCCGGCTGTTTGGCTACGAGTCGCCCCGCTTTACAATTGTAGCCGACGGCAAACGCATCCGACCACGGGCGCTCCATGTGACGGTGGCGAACGGCGGCGTGCTAGGTATGGCACCCTTCCGCTGGGGGCCACACATTCGCCCCGACGATGGCCGGATTGACGTAAGCATTATGAGTGCCCGTTCGCTGGCTGATTTTTTTGGCCTGGCCTGGGACGTTATTCGGGGCAAACATTTTGAAAGCCGCCGGGTGCGTTTTCTGGGTGCTCGCCAGAGCATCACTATTGATTGCGACCGGCCCTTGCCAGTGCAGGCCGACGGCGAAATTATTGGCAACACGCCCGTGCGGGTGGAAGTGGTGCCAAAAGCGGTGCAGGTGATAGTACCGCCTGCCGCTGCGCCAGCAGCTACTGCTGCCCCCACCGCTGCCGTGGCCGAAGAAACGGGCGACCTGTTGACCACCGCCCTGCGCCAGATTCGCGACCCGCAGCACGCCGAAGCGGTGGTAGAACAGGCCCTGGCCGCTGGCGCGGGCAAAGGCGAATTACAGGTTCGGGCGGTGGGTCAGATCACTGGCCAGCCCGAACAGGCAGTGCGCCTGCCCACCGGCGATGCCGCCGCCCGTGCCCTGGTGGAAGGCTCAGCCCAGGTGGCCGCAGCCACTGGCCCCGCCCGCGAAGCTCTGGCCGAGGCTGCCCAACTGGCCACCAACCCGGCTCAGCATGGCCTGGATGATGTCAGCACCAACGCGGCCCGCGTCTGGCTGCGGCAGGCCGTGCTGCGGCGCATGGGGCCAATTCAGAAGGCCGATGCAGGTCTCTTTCTGGCGATCAACCGCCTGCCCCACACCAGCTGGTCAAACGAGGCAATGACTCAATTGACCAATGCCATGAACGGCGGCAACGCCTGGGTGGCCGTGCTGCTGTTGGCGGCCTTGCTGGATAAGCGGCGCGGCCAGCGGGCGCTCTACAGCTCGTTGCCGCCGCTCTGGTTTGCCACCATGGCGGTTGAATACCCCATCAAGCGTTTTTTCCAGCGCCGTCGCCCCTTTATTGATATTGTGCAGGCGATTGCCGTGGGTCGGAAGCCCAACACCTTCTCGTTTCCGTCGGGCCATTCGGCAGCGGCCTTTGCGGGCGCATGGCTGCTGACACGCCACTACCCACGCCTGGCCCCGCTCTGGTACAGCATCGCCAGCCTGGTCGGCTTTTCGCGCATCTACCTGGGCGTTCACTACCCCGGCGATGTGCTGAGCGGCGCGCTCAGCGGCACCGTCATCGCCGAAGCGATGCGCCAGTTTATGGCCTCGCCGCTGGTGCAAGACGTTGAAGGAACGCTGAACGATGAGCGCTGAACGCTGAACGTGGCAATTACTGCGGTGAAACTCGTAACTCGTAATTCGTAATTCGTAACTTGAAATGATTGTTAATCAAACAGCCCAGGGATGGCAAATCATCTACCACCGCGCCCATGCGCTGCTAGCGGCCCAGGTTGCGGCCCAGTGGCGCGGTGCCGCCCGCACCGAACGCATCGCCGAAACCATTGCGGCGATTGCCCAGCACGACGACCTGGAGCGAGAATGGGAAGGCGACCACCTCAGCGAGGGTGGTGCGCCGCTGGATTTTACACTGGGCGAAAAGCAGCTCGACTTTACCGAACCGTGGCAGCGGCTGATCACCGACGCGCTCTACCGGGGGCGCTGGGTGGCCTTGCTCACCGCTATGCATGTGAATTTTCTGAACAGCAACAAGCGCGGTGAATCGAAAAAGCTGGACGCTTTTCTGGATAAGGTGCAGGGGCAAATTGCGGAATGGCGTGAGTCCATCGGCATCAGCCCGGAGCAGGCGCAGGCCGCCTACGCCTTTTTGCAATGGTGCGACCGCCTCTCGCTGATCCTCTGTAAGCATGAACTGCCCAGCCGCGAGCGCTGGCTGGAGATCAGCGACGGCCCCGACGGCGTGCGCTACGACGTGCTGCAACGGGAAGACGGCAGCGTCACGGTGCAGCCCTGGCCCTTCCGTGACGAACGCTTCAGCCTGAGCGTGGACTCATACTGCCTGGAACAGCTGACCTTTAAGAACAACGACGAGCTCGTGAAGGCGCTCAAAAAAGCCCCATTTGAGGAGCTACGTTGGGAGTTTGTGAAGGGAGATGTGAAACGTGAAACGTGAAGCGTGCAACGTAGTGCGGACTTCAGTCCGCGTAGTGCGGGCAACGGGCAACGTAGTGCGGACTTCAGTCCGCGTAGTGCGTGAAACGGACAACGTAGTGCGGACTTCAGTCCGCGTAGTGCGGGCAACGGGCAACGTAGTGCGGACTTCAGTCCGCGTACTGCGTGCCTCAGAGGGAAATACAGGAAATAAGGGAAGTGAAAAGCTGCTGCTGAAGATGATTTCCCTTATTTCCTTCATTTCCTTTGCTGTTCCAAAACTCGACATTCGACACTCGTCACTCGTAACTTCCTACTCCTCCTCAGGTACACTCCATCCACTCATCCGCTCGTTTCCAGCGTGCTGGTGAACCTCGTTAGCCCCGGCCCGGTTCAGCACCTGAAAGGCTCGCTCCACCATCACACCGGCAGTATCAATCACCACCAGTGCGCCGCCGTTGCGCACCCAATCAGCATACGACTGGCTCTCCTGGTAGTTGTATGCTGTGCCATCGGCACGAGTTTCATGTATCTGCTCCCCTTCGTGGCCAACCAGACTGATGTTTTCCTGTTGAAAACCTGCCTCAAGCAGTAGCGGTACCACGGCTTCGGCCTGGGCAAAGCTGCTGAATGTGCCAACAAGTGTGCGTGATTCGGGTATTGTTGTCATGGTTATGCTCCTTTTTTAGTGCATAGACGCAACATGTGTGCCAGGGCAAATTGGCATACTTCTTGCGTTACAAGCTGAAAGAAGCAAAAACAATAGACTCGTGTACTCGCAACGCCGTAAGGTGATGAATCTGTTTATCCATAGGCGAGCTTTCGCGGGCCGGGCAGCGTTACGAGCTGTTTGCAGGAGACAACCATGACAAAGACAATAGTTGGTTTATTTGATGCGCCAGAAGAAGCGCGTGGTGTGGTGCATGCCCTCAAAAGCCTGGGCGTTGAGGATGAGGCGATCAGTGTGGTTGCCAATACCAGCCACGGCGACATGGCAGCAATCAACGTGGCTGAAGGGGAGGAGCGCCAGGTTTCCAATGTGGTGGGCATGGGCGCAGTGGGTGGCACCCTGGTGGGCGGCACGCTGGGCCTGGCGGTGGGCCTGGGTGCGCTGGCTATCCCTGGCATTGGCCCGGTGCTGGCGGTTGGCCCGCTCACGGCGGCGATTGGCTCGGTGCCCGCCGTGCTTGGCACCACCGCCCTGGGGGCCGGGCTAGGTGCGGCTACCGGCGGGCTGGTGGGTGCCCTGGCCGATGTGGGCGTGCCCGAAGATGAAGCCAACCTCTACGCCGAAGGGGTGCGCCGGGGCGGCATCCTGGTGAGCGCCCAGCTGCCCGATGCGCTGGTGAGCCAGGCTGCCGCTGTGATGCAGCAGCACCATGCGGTGGATGTGTCCCGCCGGGGCGCGGACTGGCGTGAAACGGGCTGGACACACTTCGACCCGGCGGGTGAACCTTTCCAGCGCCAGAGCGGTGAAAACCCCACGCCCAACTGGGGCGACAGCAGCAAGGTGGGCACCGCTGCGGGCGGCATGAGTGGCGCGGCCACTGGCGCGGCCCTGGGTGCCGTGGGCGGCCCGGTGGGGGCCGTGGTTGGCGGGGCGGTGGGGGCGCTAGCCGGGGCTGGCCTGGGTGCCGCTGGCGATGCTGCGGGCGAAGGGGTGCAAGAGGGCGACGAATACCGCTCGGTGGGCGACTACCAGACCGCCCGCGAGAAGGAAGAGGGCGAAGCCGCCTACAAAGAGTACGAGACCGACTTTCACACCCACTACCTGGTACATTACGGTCGTTCTGGCTACAGCTATGAAGAGTTTAGCCCAGCCTACAAACTGGGCTACCAGCTGGCCCGCTCACACAATGCGCCCTACGTCAGCTGGAGCAAGCTGGAGCCAGAGGCCCGCCAGCGTTGGGAGGTTCTGAGTCCTGGCACATGGGAGCGCTTCAAAGACGCCGTCTACCACGCCTGGTACGAGTCGAGCGGTGGAGATAAGTAGCGATTGGCGGCTGGCGATTGGAGGATGGAGATGAGAGATTTGCAAGAGAAGCGCCCAACTCGTTCTTTAGAGTTGGGCGCTTCTCTGTGTATTTCCGTAGTTATAGATCAGTTAGTGAGCAAACAGACCTCACAGGCTGTTTGAAAAGTCTCTCGCAAAGGCGCAAAGCCCACAAAGGTGTGCAGATGAACGTGCTTGGGCCAGCCCTTTGCGGCTTTGCGCCTTTGCGAGAGCTAAAAAAAGACCTTTTTAGACAGCTTCTCAGCGAAGCGACTCATCGCGAAATGCCCCACACAAACAAAAATAGCATGAATGTGAGTTGAATGCACATTAACACATCACTGTGTGTTGCGCGCCAGAACTCGGGCCGTCCCAACATCACCCACATGCGTTTGGCCCGCTGCCGTAGATAGACGCCGTAGCGCGTTTCCACCGGAATGACCTGCGACAGCCGCAACAGCCGCCGTGTGTGTACCCCCAACGTCGTACTCCAAATACCGATTAAGAGGAGTTGTACCAGTGACTCTATCATAACCGAACCCCACGTTTGTTACCTGTTTACCATCATTCCTACCCCTCCTAAAGCAAAAAACGTACCACATTGTTGAGAATCGAGAATAAAGAACTGAGAACCCAGAACCGAGAACTGAGACCCCAGAACCGAGAACTGAGGACCCAGAACCGAGAACTGAGACCCCAGAACCGAGAACCGAGAACCAGGAACTGGGAACCATGGAGGGGCGCACCTTAAACGGAGGAAAGGAGACCGGCAGCTGAGCAGCAGCACGTTCGCTAAACAGCTGGACGCAAAGAGGTGCCGGTCTCCTAGCGCCACCGCGTGTGTAGGAGGAGACCGGCACCTCGCTCGTGTACCTCGGTGTTCTCTGTGCTCTCTGTGGCAAAATCAGGCCGTGTGGCTGGTGAGGGCAGGCATGGCTTCATGCACTTCACTGGGCATTGCGGGCAGGCTCACGGTGAAGGTGCTGCCGTGGCCCTCTTCGCTTTCCACGTTCACGCAGCCGCCGTGTCGCGTCACCACTTCGCGCACCACGTAGAGGCCAATGCCCATGCCAGGGATTTGCCGCGCTGAGTCCACATTTTTTGCCCGGTAGAAGCGACTGAAAAGATGAGCCTGGGCATCGTGTGGCACGCCTATACCTTCGTCCTGCACAGTAATGTTGGCATGGTCGCCATCACGCTCGACCTGTATGCGAATCTGGCCGCCCTTGGGGCTATATTTAATCGCGTTTTGCAGCAAATTCAGCACCACCTGCTCTAGCCGCAGTTCATCGCCCACAATCATAAGCGGTTCTGGCGGCAGCTGCGCTTCCAGTTTGTGTAGGCTGAGGGTGGGGCGAATCTCGTCCACCATGCGCTGTACCATCGAAGTCAGGTTGACGGGCACCTGTTCGATGGTGAGCTGGCCCACCTCAAGCCGCGACACGTCAAGCAGGGCGTTGAGCATGCGGTTGATGCGAATGGCCTGCTGGTAGATGATGCTTAAGGCCCGCTGATCTTTGTCGGAGAGCGAGTGGCCCAGCCCCATGCGCCGGTTCATCATTTCCACATAGCCCATGAGTGAGGTGAGCGGGGTTTTGAGTTCGTGCGTGGCCAGCGAAAGGAACTGTTCGCGCTGCACCACCGCTGCTTGCGTACTATCGTAGATGCGGGCATTGTCGAGGGCCAGCGCCGCCCGGCTGGCCAGGTCTTCCACCAGGGCCACGTCGGTGGCGCTGTAGCGCTCGTCCTCCCGCGACGCCAGACTCAGCACCCCCTGCACCTGGCCCCGCAGGCGCAGCGGCACCATGAGCGTCGAATGCAGTTCCAGCTGATAGAGCAGCTGGCGGTGGCCCTCGTCCAGCGTCACCTGGTTAAGCCAGTCGCTCGTAACCTTCGATACCAGCAGCGGCTCGCCGTGTTGCAGCACCTGCCAGGCGGGCTGGTTGGAATTAGGCTGCAAGGGGTAGGCGTTGCGCAGTTCGTGCAGCAGGGGTTCGCGGGCCGGGTCGGCGTGGGCTACCACCGCCAGTTGCACCGCGCCCTTGTCATCCACCATGTCAATAATGCAGAAGTCGGCCAGTTCAGGCACCACCAGCCGGGCCAGCCGTTGCAGTGTGATGGTGTAGTCGAGCGACTCAAACAGGTTGGTGCTAGCATTGGCCAGCAGTTGTAACACCGCCTCAGCCCGCCGCCGGGCAGTGATGTCACGGGCGACACTTTCTACCGCTAGCAGGCGGCCATCTGGCCCTTGCACCGGCACATAATGTTGTTCCAGCCAGATTTTGCGGCCATCCTGGTGCCGCAGCGCCATTTCCACCGGGCCGGTGAGCTGTTCGGGCCGTAAGCCGACCGGGTTGAGGCCCAGCAACATGGTGGCCAGGGCCGGGTTGCTCTGGTAGCTGGCCGGGCTATAGCCGGTAATGGTTGCTGCCGCCGGACTCACATAGTCCATGCCTGGTTCCGGTTCGAGGCGGTAGCGATAGATGATGTCGGGGGCGTTTTCCGCCAAGCGCTGAAAACGCTCGCGCTGGGCATCGGCCTCGGCGGCGCTGCGCCGTTGGGCCGCCGCCAGTGAACTGATGAGCACGGCCACTAGCCCAAATACTACAAAGCGCAGCAGTTCGCTCAGCCCCTGCTGCAAATTAAAGGCAGACACGAGCGTTGCCGAAGCCAGCAGCCCAAGGCTGGCCGCCAGCAGGCCCGGCCCCAGCCCGCCATACCAGGCGCTCACCGCTACTGCTGCTAAAAATAACGAGGCAAACGGTGCGGCGACCAGCGGTTGTAACACCAGCGTTAGCCCCAGGGCCAGCGCCACGGTTAGCACAGCCAGGGCATAGGCCCGCCACGGGGCAGCGAGTGGATTGTTCATGGTGCAATGCTCCAAACATGCAGAATGTAGATGGTTAATTGCAGCTTGCAACGTGCAAGAGAGCGTTGCCAGAGATAGGACGCATATGCAAGCAACAATGTTCCATCACTTCTTCCGTAGAAAGCAAGAAGCTCGCCAGCGGTATAAAATGGTAAAGAGTGAACTGCGAACTGCGTAGTTCGTACTGCGTAAGTAGCCTATTCAAAAAGTTATCGTATGTTTTGAGCTGCCTCAGTCACCGAATGAATTCGGCGTCTGAAAGGCCAAAACACGCTGATGAAGATTAAACAGTACATCCGGTATAGCCCGCCTACGCGG
>JALONX010000182.1 GCA_025454695.1 Chloroflexaceae bacterium | reverse complement strand
ATCTCGCTAATCGTCACTCGTCACTCGTCACTCGTCACTCGTCACTCGTCACTCGTCACTCGTCACTCGTCACTCGTCACTCGTCACTTGTCAATTGCCAATCAGCTGGCTCCGGTCTCCGGTCTCTGGTCTCCGGTCTGCTCATCGTCAATCCAAAATCCAAAATCCAAAATCCAAAATCGCCAGGCGCTCGTCACTGCTTCCTCGGCACATAGCCCAGTTTTTTGAGGGCGCGGCGGGCGGCGGTTTCTTGTTCTTCGGGCACCAGCAGCACCGTGCGGCCTTCTAGCGCACCCAGCCGCACGAGGCCACGCAGGGCGCTGTTGTTGGCCAGTTCCGTCAGCAGATAGGGATCGTCGCCCTCGAACAGCAGCATGCGCCCGCCCTCGCGCAGCGCGTTGAGGCGCTTTTCGGTGTCGGCCAGAAAGACGGTGACGGTTTGGGGAAACTCCGCAGCAGGCAGGCCGCTTTTGTTGCTGAGAAAGGCCCGCGCCTGCTCAAGACTCAGGCCGTGCTGCGAGGCTTCCAGCAGCTGCTCCCGGCTCAGGCGGTAGACATTTTCGTGTTGCACCGTGCCGATGCGCTCCAGCACGGCACGCTCGTTGGGGGCCAGGCGGGCCGGGTCTGTCACGACCAGATCGAGGTTGGGCAGGATGTGCAGCAGCGGTTCGCCCTGTTCCACCTCTGGCTCCGGGGCCTTGTAGTGCTCGCGCAGGCCCAGCACATACGCCCCCAGTTCGGTGATGCGGAAGGCCCACAGCCCATCGTAGCGGCTGATGTAGTCGTCGTCCAGGCCGTAGACCTCGCCAAAATCGTGGGGCGATTCCTCCGGCGCGGTGTAGGCAATGTCCACCATGCCCAGGCTGGCGGCAAATTCGGTCAGCAGCACCCGCAGGATCGAGCCGGTGACGACATCCCAATATTTGATGCCGCTGTAGCCCAGCCAGCCAGAATCGCGGCTGTAGCCAATGTAGAGATTGCTATAATCGCCCCGTTCCACCGCTGGCAGCTGGCGAGTGGCCCGCAGGTGGCGCAAAAAGCTGTTGAATTTGGCCCACTGGCCCACCGGCGCATCATGCAGCATGGCGGCGAGCTTCTGGCGGCGTTCGCTGGCTTTGGTCAGGCGGGTGCCCTTGGCCCCCTGGCCCTTGATGCCCCGCACCCGGCTCAGCTCATCCAGCAGGTCGCTTTTGAGCCAGCGTTCCCAGGCGTCGCGTATATCACTCGCGCCAATGGAGCCGCTGAGCAGCTTCTGGCCACTGCGAGTCAGGTTCAGCTTTGTGCCGGTGCCGGGACTGGCCCACTTTGCCGCCTGCACCAGCAGCACCAGGGCCAGCGGGCGCATGGCTTCGTCGGCCCGGGCGTAGTCGTTGCCGAAGTAGTCGGGCAGCAGCAGCCGCTCGGTGAGTGTGCGCAGGCTAGCCTGGGTGGGCAACTGGGTGGCGGCGCTCACAGCAATTTTGCCCTGGCTCACCAGGGCCAGCGTGGCAGCCAGGTCGTGAAAGATGGCCCGTTCGCCCTGGAATACATGTAGTTCGGGTGTCTTGTTACGTTTGCGTTTGGAAGGAGTGACGGCGGGCACCTCGTCGTGGCCCTTCACCCGCGATTCGGGCGGCGGCGGCACAAACGTACTCAGCAAACCCATCACGTCCTGAGGAATAAAAATGCCAAGGTTGTAGTTGTAACAGAACAGCACATCAAACGGCGTTGCCTCGGCCTTTTTTCGGCCAAAACTGCCATAGATGCTGCTGCCGTCGTAGCCACGGGCAGTGCGGGGCGTGCCCTTTTTGCCATATTTGGCTTCGATCATGTCCTGATCGTAGCGCCCGCCCAGTCCGTAGATCACCTCGGCCACAATCTGCTGCTCGGTGTTGTTCAGCTGCCCAAAAAGCCGTTGCAGTTCCGCCTGGCTCGACAGATGGTTGGCGACGAACTGCACAAGCTCGCCCTTGCGGCCAGGTTTCGCCCCAGGGAACAGTTCGGCTATCCACTTCAGTTCGTCTACTGTACAGCCTTGCAAACCCTCCTGAAGAGTAGGGATTGAGAGTTGTGCAACAACCTGGCTCCTGGGCATAGGTCAGCCTTTCTGCACCAACGCAATGCATGCACGCCACGGCAGGGCCGGGTCGGGCGGGCGCTGGCAGATACACTGTTCGCGTTGTAATGCTATTGTACCCGATCTGCATGGTATACTCGATAGCAGTTTGCAAGAACCAAGAACCGAGAACCGAGAACCAGAAACCGTCTGCACCAGGGAGACGACAGGACGCCGAGAACAATTTCCCTCATTTCCCTGATTTCCTTTGTTGCTAAAAACTCGTAACTCGTAACTCGTAACTCGTAACTCGTAACTCGTAAAACGTGAACTATGCAACAAGAACGTCCCTGGTACTCCTACGCCTTTGTGGTGGTGCAATTTGCCTGCCTGGGGCTGATTATCTTCAGCGGGCCGTTGATTCCCGCCAGCCCCTGGTGGCAACTGCTGCTGCTGCTGGGGCTGCTGCTGGGGGTGTGGGGCATTCTCACCATGCGCATCCCCGAGGTCTCAGTACTGCCGGAGCTGCGCCCCACCGCCCGCCTCGTCACCGCCGGGCCATATCGGCTGGTGCGCCACCCCATGTACAGTTCGCTGCTGCTAATCACCCTGGCGCTGGTGCTGGGCGCGCCGGATTGGTGGCGCTGGCTGCTCTGGCTGGCGCTGCTGGTTAATCTGGTGCTGAAGCTGCTCTATGAGGAGCGGCAACTGGCGCAACGCTTTCCTGACTACGCGGATTACCGGCGGCGCACATGGCGGCTGCTGCCGTTTGTGTTTTAATACGTATGATTCGTGCATGTTGGGTGCCACGTTCCCTCAGGGCTGTACTAACCCTGGCCGCATGCCATCACTCCAGGATCATCACCACCGAGCAACTCAGGATCCCGCTGCTGCTACTTTGCCTCATCAACGCCACGGGCTTGCGCGATCTTCGACAGCCAGAACCAATGGCATGGCAACTGGGGGCGCTACCGTGGGTGCCGTGGTGTGGTTCTGGCTCATCCGAAGTGCCAGGAGCGCGACTACACCCAACGTGTGTGAACGAGCAACGGCTCGTCCGTGAAGGTTCCCACCAGCAGCTGGTGGCCCTTGTTAGGTCTGCCGTCCGACATCTCCGCCCACCTCAGCCTTTTGGGGGCTTGGCTCTACGAATGCGCGAATGATACGTTATAATTGGAACGCAATGCATCTGATGTAGCCATGTGCCAGCTGTGTAGCTCAGCCAGTAAGGGGCTGGCGGGGGCCAATAGTGAACTTCACAACAGCGTAAGGGTGACTGCAACCTGATCGGGCGGTTGGCTTTGTGGGCGCTAGCAACTCCATTGGTTTGGGCTATGTCCCCTGAATGATGCCAGTGTGGAGGACGGGAATGCTCTTTCAACCATTTGCCCTGCTACGCAGACAACGGCTCGCGCTGCTGGCGCTGGTCTGCCTGCTCATCGGCGCAACACTGCTCAGCGCGCCCAGCGACGTGACCCGCGCTCAGACGGTACCTGACGACTTCAACCCCAACCTGAACGACATCAGCTTCGCGCTGGCGATCCAGGCGGACGGCAAGATCGTCGCCGGGGGCGATTTCGGCTTCGTCGGCGGCCTGCGGCGCAACAGTATCGTCCGCCTCCATCCAGACGGCAGCATTGACCAGTCTTTTGATCCTGGCGCAGGCGCAGACGGTACCATCAATGCGGTGGTTGTCCAGCCCGACGACAAGCTCATCGTGGGCGGCTCGTTCACGTCGATCAACGGTCAGCCACGCTCCTACCTGGCGCGGCTCAATGCCGACGGCAGCCTCGACACGGCCTTCTCCCCAAATGTCGCCGGATTTGTCGACGCCGTTGCCTTGCAGCCGGACGGAAAGATTCTTGTGGGTGGTCTGTTCAGAACTATCGGCGGCCAGCCACTTGGCCGCCTTGCCCGGCTCAACCCCGACGGCAGCCTTGATGTGGCCTTTGCCCCCAATCCCGGCGGCTATGTGTACGCCCTGGTAATCCAACCAGACGGTAAAATCGTCGTGGGCGGCGACTTCAACACGATTGGCGGGCGGGCGCGCAGCAACCTGGCGCGCCTCAATCCCGACGGCAGTCTTGATCGACCCTTCAGCCCGAATGTGGACGGGGTTGTTCGCACCCTGATGCTGCAGGCGGACGGCAAGCTCATTTTCGGCGGCGACTTCGCCCTCGTCGGCGGCCAGTCGCGGCCCTTCCTGGCTCGAATCAACCTGGACAGCAGCCTTGATCTCGCGTTCGCTCCCAATCCGAATGCGAACGTGCAGGATCTGGCCCAGCAGGTCGACGGCAAGCTTCTTGTGGGCGGTGTGTTCACGAGCATCGGCGGTCAGCCGCTTCGCCGCCTTGCCTGGCTCAACCCCGATGGCAGCCTCGATGCGGCCTTTGCCCCGAATCCGAGCGGCGCCGTGTATACTCTGCTGCTCCAGCCGGACGGCAAGCCGGTTGTCTCCGGCGCGTTTACCTTGATCGGTGGGGTGCAGCGCAATCGGCTTGCCCGGCTCAGCACCTCCGTCCCCGCGCAGCAGGCGCTGACCGTCGCGGCGGACGGCACCAGTGTTGCCTGGACGCGCGGCGGTGCTAGCCCTGAGCTTGACTGGGTCACGTTTGAACTGGCCCGTAACGGCGAGCCCTTCAGGTCGCTGGGCGTCGGGGTACGTGGCAGCGGCGGCTGGCAACTGATGGGGCTCAGCCTGCCCAGCGGTGAGCCCTACCAGATCCGCGCCCGTGGCTTCTATCGCGGGTCAGTGACCGAAACGATACTGCGCGTGGGATCACCGCTTGACCCGTCGCCCACGCCGGGCACACCCATGCCGGGCACGCCCACGCCGGGCACGCCCACGCCGCGTCCGCCAACTCCTTCTCGGTCAAGCGTGTACCTGCCGCTGATCATCCGCTGATAGCCCATGATGCATTAGGTATAGCCGAATTGTCCTCTTGTTTCATCTGAAGTTGGCGCTAGCATTCTGCCTCTCCACCATGTACCCTTACCTCAAAAACCTCCGCGCCCTCCGCGCTCTCGGCGGTAAAAATCTGGCGTACTCGGTGGTGAAAAAGGAGTCTCTATGCCAACGTTTCCGTTTTTCTGGGTAGATGCGTTTACCAACCATGCGCTGGGCGGCAACCCTTGCGCCGTGCTGTTCGATGCTGACGAACTGGATGCGGGCGCCATGCAGGCGATTGCCCGCGAGATGAACCTGTCGGAAACGGCCTTTGTGCTGCGCTCAGATGTGGCCGATGTGCGGGCACGCTACTTCACCCCGGCGGAGGAAATTCCCCTGGCGGGCCACCCCACCATTGCCACCATGTTTGCGCTGGCGCAGGCCGGGCGCATCCCGCTGACGGGCGACTCAACCACGGTGAAACTTGAACTTCAGGCGGGCGTGGTGTCGGTGGAGCTTGTGGCGGCGGCGGGGGCGGTGCAGCGCATTGTGATGACCCAGCTGCCGCCCCGCTTCATGCGGCAGTACGAGGCGGCGGCGGTGCTGCCCGCCTTTGGCCTGGCCGCCGATGACTTGCTGCCCGGCGCAGTGATTCAAACCGTCAGCACGGGCACGCCCCAGCTGATGATTCCGATCCGTGACCATGCAGCCCTGCGGCGGGCGCAGCTGGTGCCAGCGCTATACAATCAGCTGCGGGCGGCGGGCGACTTCTTCAGCGCCCATCTGGTTTGCCTGGGCGGGGCCACGCCAGCAGGCCAGACCTTTGCCCGCCATCTGGCCGCCTTTCCCGACACGCTAGAAGACCCCTTCACTGGCTCGGCCACGGGCGGCATGGCGGCCTACCTCTGGCACCACGGCCTGCTCGACTCACCGCACTTTGTGGCCGAACAGGGCCACTGGATGGGCCGCCCCGGCCAGGCCAGCGTCGAGGTCGTCGGCCCCCGTGAGTCGATCAGCGCCGTGCGGGTGGGCGGCTCCGCCGTGCTAGTGGTGCAGGGAACACTGACGCTCTGATCTTTTACCGCGGAGGGCGCGGAGGACGCAGAGGAGGAGAAAACAAAAAGCCTTTGCGGCCTTGGTGGTCAAATCACAACAGCTCTGTGTTCTCTGTGTCCTCTGTGGCAAAATGTGGCAAAAAAATGAGCGAATTACACCACACCCGCTGGGAGCAGTTCTACCGTGAGGATCAGCGCACGGCCACCGCCCCGCCGTCGCTGGCGGTGAACCGGGCGGCAGAAGCCTTCGGGCGGGCGAGAGTCTGTTCCGTGCTTGACCTGGGCTGCGGGGCGGGGCGCGACACGGTGCTGCTGGCCCAACGGGGCTTTGCCGTTGTTGGCACCGACCTGGCCCGTTCTGGCCTCCGCATGGCCCGGCAGCGGGCGGCTACCGAGAGAATCGCAATAGATTTCGCTTGCGCTGGCGCGACTCAGCTGCCCTTCCCTTCGGCAACGTTTGGCGGGGTCTACTGCTTCGGCCTGCTGCACGAGTTCACCTTCAGCGGATCCGACGCCGTGGTGGCGTTGGTGATGCAGGAGGTTCGGCGGGTGCTACGCCCTGGGGGCCTGCTGGCGCTGGCGGTGCTCGCAGGCGACCCGGCGGCAGGACTGTCGCATGTGCGCCTCTTCAACGAGGCCATGGCGCGAGCCGCGTTCCAGGGCTTTACCATCACCAGCTTGCACCTGCTTAATGATGTGGGCTGCACCGGGCGGGCGGGCTATGGGGTGTGGTATGGGGAGGGGATGAACGATGAGCGATGAGAAGTTACGAGTTACGAGTTACGAGTTATGAGTTATGAGTTACGTGGACTCATCGCTGTTCGCTCCAGTTCCTGGTTCATAAAATCCTCCGCGTGCTCCGCGTGCTCCGCGGTGAAATTCCGGCTTTGCCCTCTTTGCTGAGCAGCTTTCTCCATTCTCAACTCTCAATGCTCAACTCAACCTCCGCCCCGCCCAGCACTGCGCCGTTGACCTGGATTTCAACCCGGTGGCGGCCAGCGTAGTAGCGGCGGATGGTGACGGGCTTAAACGAGTGGCGTTTGCTGAGGGTCACGCTTGCGCCTGAGTCCAATGTCAGTACCTTCAGCTTGAAGACTTTTGGCCGCAGCTTGCCGTTTGGCCCGGCAAGATGCACGATGTAATCAACCACCAGCGGTTGGGCCGCGTTGGTCTCGTTGGCCAGCACACATGTGATGGTGAGCGTGTCGCCGATGGCTAGCTGCGGCGGCTCGACCTGAAGCGCCACCAGTTGCACCTGCGCTGCGCCCGCCCCCACCAGCCGCAGCGCTTCCGGGTGTCCCTGCTTCACCAGCACCCGCAGTGCGTGTTTAATCAGCCAGCGCCGCTCCTCAGGTGCGCCCTCGCTCCAGCGTGCCAGGGTTGCCAGCACCAGCTCCGGGTGGTCTTTGGCAATGTCGTTCAGGTTGTTCGCCACCGACTTGCGCACGTAGAGCGACGGGTCATCTCTCAGCTGTTCCAGCAGCGCTAGCACCGGCGTAGGGTCGGCAACAAAGGCGGGCAAACGACTGGCCCAGGGCAGGCGGGTGCGGCTGCCCTCGCTCACCATGCGGCGCACATGAAAACTCTCGTCATGCACCCACCGTTGCAGTGCCGCCAGCGTCTGCTCAGGGTGCTGCACCAGAAACGGGCGAATGGCGAACTCGCCGGTGTAGCGTTGAGTGATGGCGTGAATAGCGGCCAGCGACTCGTTGGGGTGGGCCAGGCCGTAGGCTTCCACAAAATAGGCCACCGGCCCAAGGTGGTAGCCGTGGTTAAACATGCCCTCGTCGCTGGCCAGGGGCGGCCCAAGGATGTTGAGCAGAATCGCCAGAGCGGTTGGATAGTCGGCGGGCAGGTGCTGGCGCAAGGCCGCGCTGATAAGGGCAATCCGCCCTTTGAGTTCCAGCGGCCCCACCCCGGCGGCTACCTGGGCCACAAACGGCACAGCGGGAAACGCCGCATGTATCGCGCTGATGCGCTCGGCCAGGTTCTCAGCCAGTTCCACGCCGTAGAAGTTTTTGAAAGGCTGTGATTCGGACATAACGAGTTACGAGTTACGAGTTGTGAGTTACGAGTTTTTAGCAACAAAGGAAATGAGGGAAATTGTTCTTGGCTTCCTGTCGTCATTTCCTTTATCTCCTTATTTTCTGGTGCAGACGGTTCTCGGTTCTTGGTTCTTACCTACAATTGCCCCACATACAACGTTGTGGTGTACTCAAACGTGACGAAGCCGCCCTGCTGGTGCGTGTGGAACATCTGCTCAAGTTCGGCCAGCATGGGTTCGTGGTTGGGGTGGCCTGCTTCCGGCGCGTAGGAAACCGAGAGCAACCGCCCCCGCAGCCCGTCAAGATCCAGCATCTGCTGGTTGGGGAAGCGGTGTTCCTGGCAGCCGTGGGGTTGAAAGAAGGCTCGCACCAGCTCGGGGTTGAACTGCGGCTCGCGGAAGTGGCGGTAGTCGGTGCCGTAGGTCTGGATGAGCCGCTCGTAGTCCCGTCCGAGTGGCGTTGCCTCGGTGCGCCGGGTGTTGTAGACAATGGCGCACCAGCCGCCGGGCTTCAGGATGCGCTGAAACTCGCTGCGGGCCTCGTCGCGGCGAAACCAGTGAAAGGCCTGGGCCGCTGTGACGAAGTCTGCGCACCCGTCGGGCAGGCCAGTTGCCTCCGCCGTGCCGTTCAAGCTGGTGAGATTCGGGTAGTGCGCGAGCTGCCGCTCCGCCGCTGCCCGCATGTCGTCGTTCGGCTCCACTGCGTAAACGGGGTTGCCGTTCTGGAGCAGCAGAGCCGTAAAAATCCCCGTGCCCGAGGCTACATCCGCCACTACTGATGATGGCGTCAGGCCGTAGGACTCAGCCAGCACGGCGATGACGGCGGGCGGATAACCGGGGCGATATTTGACATAATTGTCCACCCGGCTGGAGAAGCGTCTGGTTGGATCTGGAAACATATTTCGAGTGATGAGTGACGAGTGACGAGTGACGAGTGTTCCGTGAAACATAATGCGTAATGCGTAAACAGATTTTGGTACCTGATTCCCCATAGGATTGGGATGAACCAAACACTCGTACATAATATAATGCGCTACCCAGCTAGGCTTATGGAACGTCCGTCATCCGATATTATGCCAGCATGGACGCCCTCGGCAGCCCGGAGGCATGCGCTACGACTTGTGCAAACGGTACGGTCGCACCTTTGGGGTTCCAAGGGGCAACGCCCCTGGC
>JALONX010000181.1 GCA_025454695.1 Chloroflexaceae bacterium | reverse complement strand
GCTGGCTACCCTCGGCGGGTGCAAACACCACCCGCACCGCCAGTTCCTCGCTGATGCTGTGGAAGCGGTGTTCCACCCCCGCCGCCCCAAACACCACCGACCCCGCCGCCACGGGCCGATCCTCGGTCGCGACCCGAATCACGCCCCGCCCCCGCATCACTACGTAGATTTCATCTTCCGTGTGGGGTTGCTGCTCATCCACCCCGCCCGCCGGCAGCACATACAGCCCGGCGCTACATGTAGACTCACGCAGAAACTCCAGGTACGGCTCGTGGCTAGCCTGCTGCTGGCGTAACAGGTCGTTGGTTTCAAATGCCTGCATAACCATTCTTTCACCGCGAAGGACGCCGAGGTCGCGGAGCATTGTAGTTGCACACTGCTGCTACATTACAGTGAAGACGGAACGTTTAACACCTTCGCCATCTCCTTCAACACATCGCCGAGTTCTTCTGCAGCTGGACGAGGAGCGGGCAATTGCTGGAGCGACACCGTCTTGCCGCTGGCTGGCAGTTGCGCCGGGCCGGAAACATACCATGTAGGTGGCGCTTCCGTGCTGCTGCTATAGGCTTGTGTAAAACGTTTCGTCAGATCGAAGGCTACAGCATAGGGTAGAAATGGCGCAAAGCGCCCCTGAGGAACGGCATCCGGCTTTAAATCCTTCAAGTAAGCGTAGAAACTTTGCCAGGCGGCCCGCGCATCCGACCCTTTCTGGCTTGCACCACGCACATAGGTGAAAATGTCAGCAAAAGCGTAACAAAACACAAGCAACAACACCAGCAGCAGCGCCCCCCACCAGACCACCGCACCAGCCAGCCACCACGAAAGTCCTAACGCTGCCAGACCGAGCAATCCAACACTCCAGTTGTAGACTCGGCTGTTTTTGCGCCGCTGTGGCCCATCAGCATCAAGGTAGCCGCGCATGGTAAGCTCTACTTCAACTGCCTGCACCAGGGGCTTGTGGGCTTTGCGCAGCCGGGCCGCCTGTTTTGCAAAATCTACCAAAGGTGCATCCTCAAACAGCGCATCCAGTAACAACCGTTCATACGAGGCCAGGTCAGTGTTTCCCCGCTCGCTTCGGCGCAGCACAAACTGCTGTTTCGTGTCCTCCCATGTACTCCGTCGCCTTTCAACGGTGATGTAGCCCCGTTGCGCCAGATTCAGCAATGTACCAAGCGTCAACGCTTCATCGGTTGTTACGACCACACCTTCCAGCAGGCGGGCAGCTAACGCAGGCGTTAGTTCGTCTGGCGGCTCCAGCACCCGCCCCACTACCCCAATCGGTGCTGAATCGTGGTTTTTACGATTATAACGGCCTGCCGCGATACAAAGCGCCAAAAACACAATCAGCGGCAAAGCAACAATAACTTCGTAGATCATACGATCACCCGAGTAACGAGTTACGAGTAAGATGGGTGGAGGGTTGGAGTTGAGTTGAGCGGCGGTATAATACCACATGTTGCCGCTTACATTACTGGGGCATGGCAATCCGTCGCCCGGCCTGCGGCGGGGTGGGCAGCGCGGCGTGGGCGGCGCGGGTGGTGGCCAGCAGGGCCAGGCTCTCGGCGGGCATGGCGGCGGTTTTGCCACTGGCCTGATGCACATGGAGCAGCATCAGTTCGTTGGTTGCTGCGATGTAGCCCCCGTTCTCGTTCAGCATGGTGTGGAAGAGGTGCAAGCGCTTCTGGTCGTAGCCTAGCAGCAGCGTCTCAAAGCGCAAGCGTGCGCCCGGCTTCACCTCGCGCAGGTAGTTGATGTGGCCCTCCACGGTGTAAACGCTGTAGCCGCTGCGGCCAGGGTAGGCTGGGCCAAAGCCCACCGTTTCCAAAAATCGGTCAGTGGCGTGGCCGAAGGCAACCATGTAATAGCCGTCCATCAAGTGGTCATTGTAGTCAATCCACTCCGGCGGCACCGTGGGTATGGAGCTGATGAAAGGAGTCATAAACTTTGGAAGAACCGAGAACCATTCGTAATGCGTACTGCGTAATACGTAACCGCTCATCGTAACAACTGCCAACTGCCAACTGCCAACTGCCAACTACCGACTGCCAACTGCATTTAACTTCCGTCAGAGGCTAGCCGTTCCCGCATCACCTCGCCAGTGGCCACCGCTGCCGGGTCGTGGTGCTGCTGGCGTAGCGCGGCGGCGACGTTGTGCTGGTCGGCCAGGCTGCGGTTCTGGCTAAGCTTATATTTGCCTTCCAGCCGGGTGACAACCATGCGGAAGCCCACAATGCCATGCATCATGCCGTCACGGAACTTCTCCGGCAGTGCGTCCCATTGGCCCTGGTAGCCCGGCTCATAGGCGCTAATCATCGTGGCCAGCATGGCATCCATCGCCTCCCGCGATTCCGCCAGGGTGAGGGTCTGGGGCTGGCCATAGGCATGCACGGCGATGTAGTTCCAGGTTGGCACGCTCTCGTACTTCTCATACAGCGTGGGCGACACATAGGCATGCGGCCCGCTGAAAATCGCCAGCGACTCAGCGGCGGCCAGAGCCTGGCATTGCGGGTTCTGGCGGGCCAGGTGGCCATGCAGCGTCACCACGCCGTCGGCCTCTTCCACTACCAGCGGCACATGGCTAGCAATGGGCACACCGTCCAGCACTGACACCAGCGTTGCGAAGCTATTGGCCCGCATAAAGGCCAGCAGCGTTTCCAGGTTCTCTTCACGGAAGGATTTTGGTAAGTACATTATTGATTGACGATTATTCAGACCGGAGACCGCCGACCGCAGCCCGAGTCTCACGAAAGCGCGCTTTGCGCCGGGTTCAGCATGCAACCATCTTCCACGATTTGGGGAAGAGATGCAAGGGCCAATTACCTAGTGAAACTAAGAACATCTCATGACATCCAGCAATCGCGGGGCTTGCGGAGTAGAACTTATATGCTATCATACAATCTGTACTTCTATTCAAAAGTTATCACGTTATTCGGTTTCATTCGCAACAAAAGGGGGAATTTATGCCTTTTTTTTCACAGGACATTGACTCAGAAAGTTCCATTAGTAATTTCTTTTTTTCGCTTAGTGAAACTAAAGTTTATAAGGTAATAGCAACTATTACCGAAGATTTATGGGCTGATGCTGTGGGACAAATTTTTCTCGTTACAGCGACCCCAATATTTCTAGGCACCAGTTGGTTTGCAGGTTACCTATCACGTTTCACAGGAGGAAACGGTGGATTGATGCTGAGTAGAATGGGTTTTCAGTTAATGGATCTCCTATCTCTAATTCCGAATATCATTATCAGTTCTATATATACAATTGTGAGACAATTTACGAACCTTTTTTTGTTATCGACTATAGCAATCTTTTACAGTTTAACAGCAATAGCCATCGGGGTCTTTTTAGGTATATATGTAGGACGGCAAGTAGCTCTACTACCCGCTGTATTGCAAATTTTCATTGGCGTCTTTGGCTATTTTCTCTTTTTAGGAGGTTTGTTTTCTTTTATTTCAAATTTACTTTGGTATATCTCTAGTTCTGAAGGACGTGTACGCGCTTTAATATTATTAATAATTACTTTTATAGGGGTCAGTTTTTCATCTCCCTTTATCAGAGAAGCTTCCACAATATCTATCGATCAACCATTTTTTATACTCTCTGAAGTAATTACAGCATCTATTGTATTTTTTGTGTTGATTTTCCCTTTTGTAATAGGTCGAAACTCTGCCGAATTATCAATTAAATTCAACATGCTTCCAAGAATTAGAAATATTGAAATAAAGCAACCCATCTTGCTTCTAGAGAATCGACTAAAGAAACAATTTATACCCGAAATTAAATCAGGGGCATCTTGGCTCAATAGCAAATTTTTACCTATTTCAATACAACCAGATATTTATCAGTATCAATTTCCCGAGTCGTCGTTAGCATATCTCGTCGCGACTTTTCCAGACTCACACGCTATATTTGTAATGCACGATAATGCGCAAAAACAAATAGATCAAGGTAGATTAATAATTACCTCTCGTGAGCACGTCACATCATTAGAATTTTATCCTCCTTCGAAGCTTGAAGATAAAGATTTTGTTACTGTAATGTTTTCTGTAGGGCGATGGATAAAGCAACGTCTACCCAACAAGAAAAAGAGTCGCAAGCCCTAGTCGTTCAGGCGCTAACATGTGCTATAATCGCCGGACGTGCCCTGATGTGAGGCTTGCCATGCCACCTGCGGCCCAGGCCCGCCTGCTGTTGGAGATGTTTGTGCCTGCACGCCCCTTTTTGAAATGGGCCGGTGGCAAGGGTCAGCTGCTGCCTGAACTGAGCAGCCGCCTGCCCGCCCACTTTCGGCGCTACCACGAGCCATTTGTTGGTGGTGGGGCGTTCTTTTTTCACCTGGCCAACCTAGGCAGGCTGCGCCATGGCGCGGTGCTGAGCGATTTTAATGATGAGTTGATTGGCTGCTACACGGTGGTGCGCGACGAGGTCGAAGCGCTGATCGAGGCCCTGCAACAGCATGCACCCCACTTTAACGACCCGGCTTATTTTCTAGAAATCCGCAGTTGGGATCGGCAGCCCGGCTTCCACCAGCGCAGCCCGGTGGAGAAGGCCGCCCGCACCATTTTTCTTAACCGTACATGCTACAACGGCCTCTACCGGCTCAACAACAAGGGCCAGTTTAACGCCCCCTTTGGCTACTACAAAAACCCCCTAATCTGCGACCCGGTGAACACGCGGGCCGTCAGCGCCGCCCTGAAGGACGTGGAACTGCTGGTGGGCGACTTCGCCAGCGTGCTGGATCGGACTCGCAGCGGCGATTTTGTCTACTTCGACCCGCCCTATGTGCCGGTGAGTGCCACTGCTTCCTTCACCCACTACACCGGCCAGAGCTTTGGCGACAACGAACAACGCCGACTTACCGAGGTGTTTGCACGCCTGGTGGAACGGGGCTGCCATGTGATGCTTAGCAACTCCCACACCGAACTGGCCCGCTCGCTCTACGAACACCATGCGATTGCCTACCGCGATATTGTGCTGGCAAGCCGCAAAATCAACTGCGACGGCAAAAAACGGGGCGTGGTGGAAGAGCTGATTGTGTGCAGCTATGTGCCTGGCAGTGCCGTTGCCGGAGGGCTGACCGGAGACGGGAGACCGAAGACCGGGGCCGAAGCATTGACGATTGACGATTGACGATTGGCGATTGACGATTGACGATTGACGATTGACGATTGACGATTGACGATTGATTTTTACGGATTACGGATTACGGATTACGAGTTTGTAAACAACGTCTTCTTCCATGCAATCTCATTGTCACCCCGACCACAGGGAGGGGTCTTCAACGCCTGGCCATGCAGATTCCTCCCTGTGGTCGGAATGACAGCGCGTTGCATGGTGTGCAAAACGACATTGTTATCAGTGTAATTATGAATTACGGATTACGCAGTACGAATTACGGATTACGCTTCTCGGTTCTTTCCCCGCCTTCCAGTGGTATAATAAAGTAGTTGTGTTTGTGATGGAGCGCACCAATTCGGGCCTGCCGTAATGCAGACCCGCTTGTTATTGCATGGAACTGAATGATTTACAGGCCCAGCGCCTGGCTAAACTTGAACGCCTGCGGGAAGCAGGGCACCCCGGCTACCCCGCCCGCACAGGCCGCACCCACCGCGTGAGTGAGGTGCTGGACAATTTCGACCAGTTGGTGGAGCAGGGGGCCACGCTCACCCTGGCCGGGCGCATTCTGGGTGGCCGCCGAGTGATGGGCAAAATCGCCTTTGCCCACATGGATGACGGCAGCGGCAGCATCCAGCTCTGGCTGAGCCGGGGCGACGCAGGTGAGGAGACTTTTGCCCACTTCCGCGACGACCTCGACACCTTCGACATTGTGGAGGCTACCGGCACGCTGCGACTCACCCAGAAGGGCGAAAAATCGCTGTTTGTGCAGAGCCTGAAGCTGCTGGCCAAGGCCCTCAACCCGCCGCCGGAAAAGTGGGAAGGGCTGAAGGACGTTGAAGAGCGGCTACGGCAGCGCTATCTCGACCTGATTGTCAATGACGACCGGCGCGAGATTTTCCGCAAGCGGGCCAGAATCATCACCGTAATGCGGCGCTTTCTGGACGAGCGGGATTTTGTTGAGGTGGAAACGCCGACGTTGCAGCCGCTGTATGGCGGGGCGGCGGCCCGGCCCTTCACCACCTTTCACAATCAGCTTGGCCAGAGTCTCTACATGCGCATCGCCAGCGAACTCTACCTGAAGCGGCTGATCGTGGGCGGCTTTGCGGGCGTCTACGAAATTGGCAAGAACTTTCGCAACGAAGGGGTTGACCGCAGCCACAACCCTGAGTTCACCATGATGGAGTGCTACCAGGCCTACGCCGACTATGAGGACATCATGCGCCTGGTGGAGGACATGCTGCGGGAGATCGCCCAGGAGGTGACCGGCAGCACCACCGTGAGCTACCAGGGTCAGCAGCTTGATTTTGGCTCCAGCTGGGCGCGGGTGCCCCTGGCCGAGGCGATTGCCGAAAAAACCGGCATTGACATCAGCCGCAGCACCGACCTGGCGGCGCTGCAAGCCGAGATTAAGGCCGCGAACCTGAAGGTGGAGTTCAAAACCACATGGGCCAAGCAAGTGGATGAACTGTTTAGCGAATATGTGCAGCCAGCCCTGGTGCAGCCCACCTTTGTGGTAGACTACCCGGTGGAGCTGTCGCCATTGGCAAAGCGCAAGGATGACCAGCCCACCTTTACCGAACGCTTTGAAGCTTTTGTGGCTGGCATGGAGGTGGGCAACGCCTTCAGCGAACTGAACGACCCGCTTGACCAGGAGCAGCGCTTTCTGGAGCAGGGCCGTGATTATGCTGCTGGCGATGCCGAAGCCCACCAGATGGACAGCGATTATATCAACGCGCTGATGTATGGCATGCCGCCAACCGGCGGGCTGGGCATCGGCATTGACCGACTGGCGATGGTTCTCACCGACCAGTCAACCATTCGGGAAGTCATTCTCTTCCCGCACATGCGTCAGAAAGAGTAATATTTCGTCGCGGAGGGCGCAACGGATGTGACAAGATGACAAGGCGACGGGAGTTACGAGGTACGAATGCCACACAAGCATCAATCGTTGATTCTATCCTCGGTCTCCGGTCTCCGGTCTCCGGTCAATCTACAATCGCAGACTCGGCGGTGAAAGGAGTACATAGATGCCGCGTTCATTTGCAATCGAACGTGAAAATCTTCCGCAAGTAGTGCAGGGCTGGCTCAAGGCCGTGAACCTGCATGAAGAGGAAGTCGTAGAAATCATCTTTACCGAGAACGAAGTGTTGCTGCGCCGCCCGATGAGTCCCGAATTGCGGGAATGGGCAAAGGGCGTGGGCGACCAGTATGATAAAGCCTTCCGGCAGATTGCCGGACTATAAGGGGTTAGGGGTTAGGGGTTAGCTACCATGCAACACAGCATTTCCATGTCATTTAACCCTTAACCCTTAATCCCTAACCCTTAAATTATGCATTACCTTACTAAAGAAGACCTGCTCGACCTGCACGCCTACGTGGTGACACGCTACGGCGGGCGGCTCGGCATTGGCAGCCAGGATCGGCTGAATACGGCCCTGCATGCGCCGCGCCAGGAGATGTTTGGCACGGAACTGTACCCTGATGTGTGCAGCAAGGCCGCCGTTTTGACCTACCTGTTGCTGAAAAACCGTCCGTTTGTGGGCGGAAATGAGATGACCGGGCTGATGGCCCTGCTGCGCTTTCTTGAGATCAACGGCGCGTATCTGCGCCCGGATATTGGCCCGAGCGAACTGGTCTGGCTTGTTCGTGGCATCAACAATTCTGACATGGACAAGGCCGGGCTGGAAAACTGGTTACGCGATGCGCTGATGGCGGCTCACCAGCCCAGTTAAGTCGCGCCAGCCAAAGGAGAAACGTCGTGAGCGAGACCCCACCAGACGCCAACAACGATGAGGCGACCCCCAAACGCCGCCCGCCCGCCCGCAAGGCGAAAGCGGCGGAAAACCTGGCCCAAGCAGTGCCAGCAGCCGCTGAGCCAAAACGCCGCCCAACCCGCAAGACGACGGCAACCACCAATGGGACGGTTGCTTCTACCAACGGTACATCGGCCAGATCAACCCCTAGCAAGAAAACTGCCCCGGCTGCCGAACCTGCACTCGCGCTGCCTGCCTCCCCGCCCGTGGATGAATGGGTGATTACGGCCACACCGGCGGCCTCCGTCCACGGCACCGTGCTTAACGATGTGCCGAGCAACGGGGTAGGTTACAGCAACGGCTATGCTAGCAATGGCAGCCCGGCCTCCGTCGCCTACGAACTGGAAGTGGAAGTGCGTGAGCGGGCCAGCAATGACACATCCCAGGCCGCGAATGTGGGCGAGTTCGCGGCGGGCGTTTTTCGGCTCATTGGCGAGAATATGGAACGGATGACGCCCTCCCAGGTGCGCGAAGCGATGGGCATGCTCAACGGCGTGAATGTGAAGGACTATCTCGACCCCGACTTCTGGAAGGGCATCGGGATGGTGCTGCAATATCAGCTGAATGAGCAGGTTGCTTTTGTGCAGCGCCGCATTAAAGGCGAGTATGAGGTGGATGAGTTCGGCCTGGATCGAGAGATTGTGGAGCTGTTCCGCCCGCTGCTGACCTTTATGTACCGCACATGGTACCAGACCAGGGTGGAAGGGCTGGAACATGTGCCTGAGGCGGGCCGGGCGCTGCTGGTGGCCAACCACAGCGGCGTGCTGCCCTGGGACAGCGCGATGATTGCCACCGCCGTGAGTGAAGACCACCCGGCGGGTGGGCAGCGCTGGGTGCGCAACCTGTATGTAGAGGGTGTGGGCAACTGGCCCGTGTTAGGTTCCACCCTGGCGGCCCTGGGCCAGGCCGCCGACACGCCCGAGAACGCCGCCCGGCTGCTGGAGGCTGACGAGTTGGTGTGTGTGTTCCCCGAAGGCGGCAAGGGTAGCGCCAAACTCTACAAAGACCGCTACCGCCTGGCCCGTTTTGGGCGCGGCACCTTTGTGGAAACGGCCCTGCGGACGGGTTCGCCACTGGTGCCCGTGGCCGTGCGCGGCGCGGAGAACAGCTACCCGGTGCTGGCCAACCTGGAACCGCTGGCCAAGCTGCTGCGGGTGCCTGCCTTCCCAATCACGCCGTTTTTCCCCTGGCTCGGTCTCTTCGGCATGATCCCGCTGCCGGGCCGCTGGGAGATTACCTTCTGCCCGCCGATGGACACCTCGGCCTATGGCCCCGAAGCGGCGGAC
>JALONX010000180.1 GCA_025454695.1 Chloroflexaceae bacterium | reverse complement strand
TGTGCCAATGGCTCATCGGCGCAGATGTTGTAACTCTCTCAGCGACATTGCTGGCTGCCGGGCCAGGACTCGAACCTGGACAGACGGATCCAAAGTCCGCCGTGCTGCCATTACACAACCCGGCATTAACGGGCCAACATTACGAATTATACCACAGCAATTAGGCAGGTGCCAGCGTAGAGTTAGCAGTTTCCAGTTGGCAGAAAGCGGTGAGGAGTAGACTTACGGTGAGCCGCTCCTTGCCAACTGCCAACTGCCAACTGGTCATGTTACGGCTGGCCTACCGTGGGAGCCTGGGGAATGGGCGGGTTCTGGCCGTTGCTAGCGGCGGTGGGCCGGATCAGGATAAATTCCGCCGGGGTGACCAGCCGCTCAACCAGGGCACCGAGGCGCTCGAACTGCGGGCCAAGTTCGGTGTCCTTCAGCGGGATGCTCACCGGCACGTTAAGTTTGACTGGAATAGTCACATTATCCAACGGAATATCCATTTTTAGTGCAATCTCAAGCGGTGTGCCTTCGGGCAGGGTGAGGCGGATGTTTTGTGCCCGTAGTCGGTTGCCCGACCCCAGGTCAATATCGGCCCCGGCCAGCAGCAGCGGCACCGGCTGAGTCAACGTCACCTGGGTCACCTGGTCTACTGGCACCACCACGCCACTGCCTTTCAGAGGCAGCGGCTCATTCAGCGGGATAGTGGTTTTAATCGTTGCGTCCTGAAGTTTGTTGACCACGTCCTGCAACTCAGCCACGTTGTCGCCAGCAAAGGAGCGGGCGGTGGTAGACAGGTCGGTAATCTGCCGAAACTGGGTGAGAAGGATGCCAACCAGCACGCCAACCACCACCAGCAAAATAGCGTTAATCACGAACGATGTCCAGATAAGCCCTTTATACAGTGGTGCGAGGCGGGCATAACGCACTGGGGTTGCTGATTTGCTGCCCCTGGCAAGGGGAGCGGCAGAGCGGGTTTCTTCGTTCGTCATCGTGTATTCCTCCTGCTTCCTGCGTGTGCTGTGTTCGCTTACCTTACAGCGAGCGAACAACAAGATTGGACGATTGGCGTTTTATTCAGTTTCAGCGCACACCACCTGACGATCAGGCGTAAACCGTTCCAACGGTTATGATACCACAGCATATCGTACAAACAAGAGGGCCATTGGGAGGGGATGGGGCGTAGTACACGCCGCATGACGAGTGACGAGTGATGAGTGGCGATTATTCGACCGGAGACCGGAGACGGGAGACCGATGACCGGAGACAAGGTAACAAGATGACAAGGTGACAAGATGACAAGATGATCGATTTCGCAGCCTTTAGCCTTCAGCCTTCAGCCTTTGACTACGCAGTACGCCTCACGTTTCACGTTTCACGTTTTATGCCTTACGCATTACACATCTCTGTATCGCTGCATCGCTGCGTTTATACGTTCATGCGCTACCGAAATGGCGCAGAGCTAGGCGTAGGCGCTCTTCCAGGGCGGTGGGCGCATCGGCGGGCAGTGCAGCAATGGCGGCGCTGACCTCAGCGTTGCTGTAGCCCAGACTCACCAGCAGGTCGGACAGTTCGTTGTTGGCGGCGACGGCGGCGGGCGGTGTGCCAGCGGGGGCGGTGGGCAGGCCCTTGATATCCAGTTTCCCCTTTAATTCCAGCACGAGCCGTTCCGACATCTTTTTGCCGATGCCAGGCACCCGCGCCAGGCGGGCGGTGTCGCCCTGGGCTACTGCCAGGCGCAATTCATCGGGGGTGGCAGCTGAGAGCAGTCCCAGCGCCACCTTTGGCCCTACCCCGGAAACGCTGAGCAGGGTTTCAAAGGTGCTACGCTGCTCCGGCGTGGCAAAGCCGCAGAGCGTCAGGGCATCTTCCCGCACCAGCAGCACCGTGTGCAGAAACACCTCCTCGCCCACCGGGCCAAGGTTGGCCAGCACGCTGCGGGGCGTAAGCACAAGAAACCCGACGCCACCTGTTTCCACCACCAGGTGGTCAAGGCCGATAACCCGAAGAATGCCACGGAGTGATGCGATCATAACGATGAACGATGAACGATGAGCGATGAACGATGAGCGATGAACGATGAGCGATGAACGATGAGCGATGAACGATGAGCGATGAACGATGAGCGATGAACGATGCAAGGTTACGCATTACGCATTACGTGTTACGTATCACGAATACCTAAATTCTCAACTCTCAATTCTCAATTCTCAATTCTCAACTCCGCAATGGTACACCCTACGCTGCAAGTTGTCGAACATGGGGAGATACAGTTGATAAGCCGGGAAAGGGGCAGCTGAGCGTTCACCATCAATGACAGGACTTACGCGGTCGTGAACAAGCGGTTGGGCCGCGAAGGACGCGAACGACAGCGAAACGCGCGAAAGACAGTCATCGTTCATGGTGTTCGCACGTTTTCGTGGGTTTCATGTTCCAAAGCCTGCTCACCACGTAACTCGTGTCAATGACACCAGCACGCAGTGTGGATAAAAAGCTGATGCTGCGCCTGACTCAGCGCTGGGCGGGCCGCTCCTGCACCGTCCAGGCATTACCATCGGGGTCGCTAAAAAACACAAAGGCGTTCCAGTCGCCACCGTGGCCATCGCGCCACTCACCATGGTGCATGTGACGCACCGGGCTAGCTTCCACCCCACGGCCAAGCAGTTCAGCGCGGGCCGCCTCAATATCATCCACAACGAGGATCAATCCCTGCATGCAGCCTGCTGGCACGGTCGTGATGCCGCTGTTGAGATGGATCGAGCAGCCTGAACCGGGGGGCGTGAGTTGCACCAGGCGTGTGGACTCGCCAATCATCACGTCAAGATCAACAGCAAAGCCAGCCTGTTCACTATAAAAACGCTTCGCCTGATCAAGATCTGAAACAGGCACAGTCACCACTTCGAGCTTCCAATCCATTGTCCTGCTCCTTCCGATTGCTGCAGACCCGTGCGCGACAGAACCTCACCACGTAACTGAGGCCGGTTACCACCCTTTAGCAGATTGCAGATTGGCAGATTGCAGGTTGCAGATTGAAACAGCACTGCGATGCAATAGAACCTGATGGTGCTGGCTCAACCGATCTGCAAACTGCTATGACGAAAAGTTCAGTCAACATCAGATCACGTAGATTAATGGAGATCAATCTGACTCTGCTGATGCAGCAAAACGCCGGGCGGCCCGTGCCCGTGCTTTCGCCGCCTCTTCGCCCCGATCCTTTGGTGCTGCGCTGGTTGCCAGGGAGTCCATTAGCATGTGGGTCGCGGCGCTGATTGCGTCAACCGCTGCGTGAAAGGCTACCTCGTTGGCTTGCGACGGTGTGTGGAAGCCGCTGACTTTGCGCACATATTGCAGCGCGGCGGCACGAATCTCATCGTCGCTCGCGGGCGGCGTGAAGTTGAAGAGCGGTTTGATGCTGCGACACATGGTAAGCCTCCTTATACTGCGCCCGGTGTTGCACCGCTAACGTGCGCTTTTCATCGCCTTCACATGTTTGAGCGAGGCGTCGTTCTTTAAGCGTGTGTAGTCGTCAGACTCACAGGCATACAGCGCAATTTTGGCGTCACCATTGTGATGAATGCCCCAGCCGTAGAGCTTGCCCAGGGGCGACGAACGCAAACAGGCCTGGCCTTTCGAGAAGAACTCGGCCTGTTTCGCCTCGCGCTCCGATGGATTGATGCCATTCCTTGCCACGTAAATTGCAAACAGCAGCTCATCAGAGGTGTATTGATAGGGGTTATCGTGGATCAGCTCAAATTGCATGAGCGCAACGGTCTTTCCCTGCTTCTCCGGCGGGACTTTGGCGACCTCAGTTTTGCAGTCGTCTGCGACTTCGATAAACGTGTTGGTGTAGTTGGTCGAGTGCATCGGTTCCTCCTGACGATGAATGATTAGCACACTCGTTTTATACTACAGCATCAATTGCGTTGGTGCAATATCCAACATTGAGTAAGTTTGTGCCCCCGATCGCAACAGGAGATTTCAAAATAAAGCCGCCAGGTGCTTCAAAATAACATGACCAATCACCACGTAAGGGCGTGCTATAACGCATGGCTAGCAGCCTGTGTGGCCTGAAACGCCAGCCCGGCCCGCCACACCGCTACACCCTTGCCTCACGCCGCTCAGCGGGCCTCCACTCCCGTCCGCCTGGGCCAGTGTAGCGCGATTGGGGCCGGAAGATGCGGTTGTGGGCCAGTTGTTCCAGGCAGTGGGCCGTCCACCCGGCCACGCGGGCAATCGCAAAGGTCGGCGTAAACAGAGCAGGCTCAAAGCCGAGGCCGTGGAGCAGCAGCGCCGTGTAGAATTCCACATTGGTCTGGAGCTGGCGGCCTGGCTTGTATTCAGTCAGCAGCGCCAGGGCCGTTTGCTCCACATGGGTGGCCAGGTCATACAGCTGGCGGTCGCCATCGGTGGCGTAGAGCCGGGCTGCCGCCTGTTGCAACACCAGCGCTCGTGGGTCGCGCACTTTGTAGATACGGTGGCCAAAGCCCATCAGTCGCTCGCCCCGCTCGAGTTTGGCCCGCAGCATTGGCTCGGCCCGGCTCGGCTCACCAATTGCAAACACCAGTTCCAGGGCCGGGCCAGGCGCACCGCCATGCAGCGGGCCTTTTAGTGCCCCCAACGCTCCCGCCACTGCCGAAACCAGGTCAGATTGGGTTGAGACAATCACGCGGGCGGTGAAGGTAGATGCGTTGAGGCCATGATCAACCACGGTATTCAGGTACGTTTCCAGCGCCCGCACCGCCTCCGCGCCTGGCGGTTGGCCCGTCAGCATCCAGAGGTAATTGGCGGCGTGGCTCAGCTGCGGGTCGGGGGCCAGCGCCTCGTGCCCGTGCTGCAAGCGCCAGTAGGCCGCCACAATGCTGGGCAGCACCGCCACCAGGCGCAGGGCCTGTGCATATGGCTCCAGCGCATGCAACTCCTCCAGGTGGAGTGCCCCCACCGCCAGCTGAAGTGCATCCATTGGTGGGCACTGCCGGGCTGCGGCCATGCGCAGGATCGCAACAATCTCGGGCGTGAGCGTGCGTTGGGCGGCCAGCCGGGCCTGAAACGCAGTGAGTTCGGCGGGCGTACATAGGTGGTCGTGCCACAGCAGCCCCAACACCTCCTCCGTAGTCGCCTGCGCCGCCAGCGTTTCCACCGCAAAACCAGCAATCAGCAGCTGCCCCGCCTGACCATCTACATGGCTCAAGCGAGTCTCAGCCGCTACCACCCCTTCCAGGCCAGGGCGATAGTCTGTTGTTGTCATCATAAAGCTACTCCCATAAACTGAACCTGTGCAGGTTGACAGATGTATCCATTGTGGTATAAGTATAACAACATTGTCAATATTGATTATAGTATCAATATATTTAAACCCATGGCTCAAATTGAAGACATGAGCGCGGCGGAAGCCGCTGCAACCCTTGGCATCACTCGCGCAAGCCTGTATGCCTATGTGAGTCGCGGGATGATCCGCTCGCGGCCCGACCCTGCCGACCCCCGCGCCCGCCGCTATAGTTGGGAGGATATTCAGCGCTTGAAAACGCAGCAGGGCCAGCGCCAGGCCGCCGAACGGGGCGCGGCCACCGCCCTCAGCTGGGGCATGCCCGTGCTTGAGTCGCAGCTGACGCTGATTCGGGAGGGGCAACTGTTTTACCGTGGCCACTGTGCAATTGAGCTGGCTCGAAGTGCCACCTTTGAGCAAGTGGCCATGCTTTTGTGGACGGACTCACTGCCCGACCCGGCCCCTACCTTTGCCCCGTTGCCCCAGGACATCAGCGCGGGCGATGTTGCCGCCGTCGAGCGTGACGGGTTGACGCTGCTGCAACGCTTTCAAACTGCCCTGCCGCGCCTCGCCGCTGCCGACCAGGGGAGCTACGACATGCGGCCCGCCGGGGTGGTGCGCAGCGGTGGCCGCATTGTGCGCCTGCTTGCCGCCCTGCTCGGTGGCACGGGAACCGAGGCCCCACTGGCGGTGCAGCTCCAGCAAGGGCTGCTGCCTTCCGACGAGCGCGCGGTGCCCCTGCTCAACACGGCGCTGATTTTGTGCGCCGACCACGAGTTGAATGTGTCGGCCTTCACTGCGCGGTGCGTCGCTTCTGCCGGGGCCAGTCCCTACGAGGTGGTGAGCGCAGGCTTAAGTGCCCTGGCCGGGGTGCGCCACGGCGGGCAAACGGAGCGAGTTGAAATTTTGCTGCGCGAGGTGGCGCACCCCGGCGAGGCCCGGCGGGTGCTGGCCGAACGGCTGCGGCGGGGCGATCCCGTTCCGGGGTTTGGCCACCGGCTCTACCCCGCTGGCGATCCCCGCGCCCGTGCGCTGCTGGTCGCCATCGCGGCGAGCTACCCCGACCTGCCTGTAGTGGCCAAAGCTCAGGCCCTGAGCGAGACGGCCCAGGAGCTGCTTGGCGAACGCCCGACACTTGATTTTGGCATGGCCGTGCTGGCCCAGGCCCTGGGGTCGCCGCCCGGCACGGCGCTGGCCCTTTTCGCCCTGGGGCGCACGGTGGGCTGGCTGGCCCACGCTGTGGAAGAATACCAACGCGGCAGCTGATTCGGCCCCGCGCTACCTACACTGGGCGGATGCCATTGGGGTGAGCCGTTGGTTTTCGGTTAGGGGATGCTGTGTTTGTATTGCACGTGATCATCGAACCGCCATGCGTTCGCAGGCCAGTGCTAGCTGTTCTGCTGCGCCAGGGGCCAGAGTCAAAAACAGCGACGGCTCAATCAGCTCCAGTTCCATCAGCGTGAAGATGTCGTTGACGAGCAGCCCATCCACGCGGGCGTAGAGCCAGGGACTCGTGAGGGTGTTGAGGATAGCCTCGGCCTGTTCAATCAGACCGGACGGCGGTTCGCGTCGTTCAGCGGTGCCACCAAAATCGCCCTGCGAACGGAAATCGCCGGGGGCGGGGCGCTTCAGCACGGCGTGGCTCCACGCGCCGCCAAAGAAAAGCAGCGACCACTCACCCTCAGCAATCTGAGGCATCAATGGCTGCACCAGCAGCGAGCGTTCGGCTAGCATGTCCGTCAGCCGTTGCTGGTCACGCTCGGCGATTGCCCCCCCGGTGCGCCAGGTGTGAAAGCTGGTTGCGGCAATTGTGGGCTTCACCACCGCCTCGTCCCAGCCCTGGTTCAGCAGCAGCGCTCGCAGGTCGGCGTTGCTGCCCCGTTCCAGATGCAGCGTTGGCACCACTGGTACCCCACCGGCGGCGAGGTCGAGGAGATAGCGTTTGTCGAGATTCCAGCGCAGCATAGCTGGTGGGTTCCACAAGGCCACGCCCTGGTTTTCCAGCCGGTCAATCCATGTGCGAAAATCTTCGGGGCGGCGGTGGTAGTCCCAGCATGAACGGATGACAACCGCATCATAGGCCTGCCATGTGATGGTCTGATCATCCCAGATGGCGGCGTCGGCCCGGTGGCCCCGCTGGCGCAGGGCTGCTTGCAACAAGCGGTCGCCGGAACTGAGCAGGGGCAGTTCGCTGTAGGTGGCCAGGGCAATGTGCATAACAGTGCTACGCTCCTATTCTATAGCAGTTTGCACATCGGTTGAGCCAGCACCATCAGGTTATATCGCATCGCAGTGCTGTTCCAATCTGCAATCTGCTAAAGTGAATAGGCCCCCGACGTTGGGGTGAGCACGGCGCTGCGGGTGCGTGCGCCAAGGTGCTGGCGAACCAGCGCGGATAGCTCGGCCAGGGCTGCTTCCAGCGCCGCCGCCGGGTGTTCCGCCAGCGCTTCAATCACCAGCACCGCGTCGTGGGTCTGCGGCGTGAGTTTGGTGCGGTCGGCTTCGCGCCAGTTCCAGCAGCGGCAAATTGCGCCCACATCGTCGCGGTAGATCACCTCGCCCGTCACGGGCGGCTCGTCTTCACTCGCGCCAATGGTGCGGAACGGCTCGCCGCCCGCTGCCCTGGTGAGGCGCACGTCGCCCACGATAGCTGCCAGGTCTTCGCCGCCGCATGGCAGGGCGTGCCGCAACGACACCGTGTTATAGAGGTCAACCAGCGGGTTGATCGGGCGCACCCGCCCGGCCTGGGCCGAGCGCAGCATGCTCTCGATTGAGGAGCGAAATTTCGATGGCTTGACCCCGAAACGGGCGTAGGCGGCCCGCCAGGGTGCCACCATTGGGTGAGTGGCGATGTCTGCGCCTTCAAGTGTTGTGGCGCGGGCCGCTGCGGCGTCCATCAGCAGTGCTGCCGCCGTGTCGGCGTTTGCGCGGTTGTCCAGCCCGTGGGCCGTCACAATGCCAATCCGGGCCTGAGGAAATAGTTCCCAGAACGCATCTTCTACCAGCAATTGCATGAACATACTCCAATAGTACATGTGTCGGCCTGCCACCAATTGTAGCGCAGGCGAGCAGCTGGCTGGTAGGGCCAAGTTGCGCGATGGAGGATGAACAATGTAGCATGTGGCGATTCGCGGTCTTCAATTGCAACTGACCATGTGCTGCTGGGTAACGGTGCTGGACATTGCCTACACGAGCACCTTGAAGTTGTGGAGGAACCTATGATGAGTTTGCGACCGTTGCACTGGCCTTCTGACTGTAATTCGTTGCTTGGCCTCGACACATCCTTTACCACTGATCGTATCTACCAGGTCGTGAGCAAGGGTTTATCGTTTACGCTGGAAGAGAGTGAAATAACACCCTCATTGCACAAAGCGTATGATCTTGAGGTGGAGAGATTGCCAGAGTTTGATTATGTCGTTGTGTGCGAGGTTGACTCACACATAGCCGGACTGGCGGCACTCAAATATGAAGAGTGGAGCCGACGGGCTATATTGTGGCATTTCTACATGCACCCGACGTACCGTGGGCGAGGAGTTGGGCGCGCCCTGATGGATGATGCTGTGCAGGCCGCTCGACAAATGAAGGCCCGCTGTATGTGGCTCGAAACACAAAATGTGAATTACGGGGCGATTCAATTTTATCAAAAACTCGGCTTTCAGCTCTGTGGGCTAGATTTGTCGTTATATGATCCCCAAGAGGTGGCGGGCGAGACTGCACTCTTTTTTGTTCGCCGGTTATAATCTTGCCACGGTGGCGCACCAGGTGTGAACGCTGGCGGCGGCAGTGGTAGCTGAGTTGGCACATCAGCAGTTAGCCTGCTGTTTTTGTGCCTAGTCTGGCATCAAATTTTGCACGATTGATGATAAAACGTTCGTGGCGTCCCCGCGAAATAATGTCTACACCATCGTGAGCTTGCACGTGAAAGACCAGCTTTTTCCCTTCGATAGCGACGAGTTCAACCGTGGTCGTCACCACCAGCCC
>JALONX010000179.1 GCA_025454695.1 Chloroflexaceae bacterium | reverse complement strand
ATGCGCGTATACCCGTTTTAATTTTTAAAGCTCATTAGCAGATTGCAGATTGGCAGATTGCAGATTGCGTCAGCATTGTGATGCGACAAAGCCGTATCGTGCTAGCTCAACCAATCTGCAAACCGCTATAGGACTTACGCGGTCGCTTTTTGAGCAAGAGGTTTGGCGGGTTGTAAACCCTCCAGCATTGTTCTTGTGCTGGCGGTGCGGGCGGCTTCGCCGCCCGCACCGCCAGCACAAAGGATGTTTGGGAGCGGCTGCGCCGCTCCCAAACCCGCACCGCGTAAGTCCTGTTATTAACACGAGGTACGCGGTCATCACCAGCGTTTGGATCGCGAAGGCCGCGAAACGCCGCAAAACACGCGAAATCCAACGGTCTTTCACGTTTTTCGCGTTTCTTTCGTGCGTTTCGTGTTCCAAAGTCCGCTCACCGCGTAAGTCCTGTCATTAAAACCGCTATCCGCGCTGGCCGTGACCCTCATTACTCTGTAAAGAAAGTTTCTTGTCCTCAACGATGCGTTGTCATTCCGACCGCAGGGAGGAGTCGGCATTGTCGTGCGTTGCAGATCCCTCACCTTCGTTCGGGGTGACATGGCCATCACTGCCAAAAGACGTGGTTAACGGGCTGTTGAGTATTCCGTAAACAAAATCTTCTTGTCGGTGTGCTGCTAGATGGCCCCCCTAGCCCCCTTAATAAGGGGGGAACGCAGTGCCTCCAACACACAAGCAAGCACGATTGGATGGCATCTGGCCCATCTGCCCAACCTGTTTCACAAAAAGTTCTATGCCGAGGCGAGCTGCACGGTAGGGGAAAGGCAGGAAACGGCGGGCAGCACAAACGCCAGACCCGTGCATTGTGCTTGCCCACAACACACGGGTCTGGCGGGGAGAAGGGGTGAGATTCAGAACGTAGCCGGACGCAACCGCGTAGGTATTAGAAGATCAGGTAGCCGACGAGGCCGATGGTCGCGGCGATCAACAACGCCACGCCAACGAGCACGGCCATCGAAAGCAGCCAGGTGCCCATGGAGCGCCAGACGCTGATGCGGTGGGTTTCGGCCACCAGCAGCACCGCCAGCACCAGGTTCCAGACAAAGGCCACAAACAGCAGCAGCATAAAGCCCAGCAAAAACAGCGCCTGAGGCACGTTGATGCCGCTGGTGGTAGAAGTGAACAGGTCGTTCCCCAATACTGCCATCGCCAGAAACCACAAGGGCAACGAGGCAATCGTGGGCAGGGCCGACCATGCAAAGGCGGCCCGCAACTCGGCAGCACTGCCAGCACCGCCAAGCCAGCGGCCCGTCCAGTGCAGCAGGAAACCAAACAGGTAGAGCGAGAGCAGCCCGCCAACCACGCCGCCGCTGAGGCTAAAACCCAGGATAAACAGCAGTTCAAACTGGTCGCCCATGTTGTTGGTGACGGCATTATTCAGCGCCGAAGCGATGCCGTTGAGCACCGCCAGAATAAGGACAAAACGGCCTGGCTCGCTGTTCAGCACCTGCCGCATGGTCTGGCGGGGGCTATACCACATGGTAACCAGAGGGTTTGTAAATCCCATCGAACGGCTATTGTTTGCAATCATCTGCTTCCTCCTGACACTAGCCTTCCAAAGGCATAGGATGTACTGTTTGTGCAGTGGGCGGGTTGGGCTTGCGCATCCCTGTTTTGCCTGTCTGCAATGCCATGGTAGCAAACGGGCAAGCGAAAAAAAAGGGGGGCTTGTAAATAAAGTGTAAACAAACCGACGGAGGAGCGCAAAAAAAAGAGAGAGAAGCGTTGCTTCTCCCCCACCATTCGCTCAGGGTGTAGCCGTGTCAGGCTGCGACGGTGGCACCAACTTCCCGTGCTTGCACTGCGGCCTCAAGGGCAACAAACTTGTAGCCGACGCCCCATTCGGTGGTGATCATCGCATCACAACCCTCTTCCACGGACAATTTCTGGCGTAAACGATTGACATGCACATCCACTGTGCGGGTGTTGCCAGCGTAGGAATAACCCCAGACCCGCTCTAGCAGGTATTCGCGCGAGTAGACCTGCCCGGCATTGCTAGCCAGGATATAGAGCAGTTCAAACTCTTTGGGGGCCATTTCCAGCACCCGCTGCCCAATTTTCACTTCGTGGCGCACCGGGTCAATCGCAAGCGGCCCGGCTTCCAGCACGCCGTGGCTAATGCCGTTGGAGCGGCGCAAAATGGCCTGCACCCGGCACACCAGTTCATCGGGGCTAAATGGCTTGGTCACATAATCATCGGCCCCACAGCGGAAGCCTTCCAGACGATCACATTCATCGGCCTTAGCCGTCAACATCAGGATTGGCACATTCACCAGCCGGGCCATGCTGCCGTCAAGACCGCCGCGCCGCACCGTGCGGCAAAAATCAAACCCCGTGCCATCGTCCAGCAACACATCGAGCAGAATAAGATCTGGCTGCTGTTGCTGCAACAGCTCCATGCCTTCGCGGCACCCTTCGGCAACAAGCACGGTGTAATCGGCCCGTTCGAGGTAGATGCGTACAAATTCAGCAATCTTGGGGTTATCTTCCACCAGCAATAGTGTCTGACGTGCAAATGGCGTGAACTCCATTAATTCCTCCCTGAGTATAGGTTATGGATACGCACTGTTGGGAATACAACCGACCGCAGCGACGCAAGGCTAGTAGTGACGGAAAACGTGGGAGCAGAGGGTGCAGCCAACGACGCCCTTACAGAAACTTCCAACGGACGAGTAGCAGAGCCGTAAAAACAGACCTGACCTCTCCTTCTGGTCGTGTGCGTAGGTTAAGAAACCTACACTTACAATGGATTTTTGTTGTGAAACTTGCACCACCATTATACACAGAATGTCAACAATTTGTAAAGAGGGTTTGTAAACAATTTGTAAACAGGGCTGCGAGGCACCATCGTTAGCGACGCAGGTGCCACCTTAAGAGGAAGAGCAAGTGGGGATATTTGGGGTATCAAAGCGCTAGAAAGAATTATCTGGCCTCCGCATGTGATGAACATCGCAGCGTGCAGCTACAAGATTGGACATGAATATTGTGTGATCGTGGCTGGTGAGTTGTAACGTTTTTGTAATAGTCAGGATGGAAAACAGTGGCGCAGCCTCTCACCTTTCTAAAAAAGCTGCGCCGCGTAACACGTCACTTCCAAAGGCAATGATCCTCACATTGTACTAACCGAACATCAGGCCCAGGCAGGGCGGATAGTAGCCCCGCACTGTCAACGAGAGCCAGATACAGAAGCCGATAAAGAGCAGGCCATTAATAACCCTACGCCAACGCTGCGCTGATTCCAGCCCTGGTTGTACCATCTTGTCATAGAAGAAGATGATACCTAGGCTCGCCCATGTAAGTACATATGCGATGTTCGCCAATATATCGGCAGTAGTGGTGCAACGTTCAATTGAACCACCAAACAGCGTGAAGAAGGGCACGGTAACCGCAACCCAGCATAACCCAAGAACCAACCCAAACTGCCACGTTTGCCACCAGGCCCGCGGTAGGTCTTTCTGCGCTGGTGGTGTGTGCTGGGCCTGCTTAGACGAGTCTACATTACCAGCCATCATAATATTCCTCCGGTCTCTTGATTGTAACTGTGTTGCTATCATCCTGATTTCTCTTTGACGCTATGCGCCTGATCAAGGATGCAGCGCTGTCGAAACACTCACGATAAGATTACGCCGATTTGCTCGTATACCAGTAGTTTATTCCATATATTACGGGGTAGGTTGTGGTACTGGCTGTGTCGTGGGCGGCACCGTTGGATTGGTAGATGGCATATTTGGGTTGGGTGGCACTGTCGGGTTCGGTGTTGGCACCGTCGGACTTGGGGTCGGTGTCGGCATGGGCGATGGGGTCGGTGTTGGTGCTGGTGTGGGCGATGGAGCTGGTGTTGAGGGGTTGAACGGGTTGAACATGGGCACCAACTTTTTAAATATCTCAATCAAGGCGGTAATGAGCACAATGCCAATTGTACCAAGGCCCCTGGTTGAGAAGAGGCCAGCTATACCGTAGGCAATGATTGGTGCAAGAAACGTCCACACAGTGATGGGCCTACCAGCGAGTAGATCGAGAATAACGGATAGTGCCACGTTCACACCAATTTTGGTTAAGTTCTCCGCTAACTTCTCTACAAAATTGCGATAGCCCTGGACAAGGAGACTCCATAGGCGTTGTGCAATCGCTTTGACCGTGTTCACAATAGCATTAACCACAGCGCGAACAGCACTGGCAATGGCTGTGGCAGCACGAGCAATCAGACTGGCAATGGCCGTTGCGGCACGAGTAACAAGGCTTGCGATGCGCGATGCGACGGCTTTTGCTGCTGCGACAATGGCTGGCCATGCTACCTGCGCAAGCCAGCGCCCTATCGCAGGAAGTGCCGTGCGTGCAACCCAGACTACAGCGGCCTTAAGCGCCAGCCCAATTGCTTTGAGCGCCGCCCCAATTGCCGCCACGATGCCTAATTTCACCGCAGCAATAACAGCGAGAACAACAACGACGATTGCGCCAACGACGACCAGCACTTTGCCCCATGTGGGCAAGTTGTTCCACCAGTTAGTAAACTGATTCCACCAGTCGCTGAGCGTGCTGGTGATGCTGTCCCAGACATTGTTGGGCGCTGCCTGGGCTGCAATGACCTGTAACGGTACGTCCTGCGAGATAACCACCGCTGGCGTTGCTGCAGGGCTGCCACAGCTCCCCTGGCCCACAAACGAAAGAATGTTGCACTGAAACACCTCGACCAGCGACTGGGCCACTACCCCGCCCCGGCTTTGCATGGTAAAGACCAGCACAACCAGCAAGGCTGCCGTCGCCGCCGTCAGCCCGATGTATTGAATGGTGGTAGAGCCACGCTCGCCCCACCGCACGAAACTCAGGTTTTGGTTCACTGCTCCCTCCGTTCACGCACTCCTTCCAATAGAAAATGCCACTTACACAAACAGGGCCGGTGCAGAGCGAACTCCACACCGGCCCTGTTGTAGCATGAGTCCTGTGCGATTTACATGAAGCTGGTGACCCAGCGGTTGAGGACGCCGACCACCGACTGGGCAATCTGGTTGCCACCCCCACCGCCGAGCAGCGTCCCTACCACACCAATCAGGGCGGCGGCGGCCATGGCCAGACCGGCCTTCTCCACCAACTGCGACCCCTGCTCGTCCTTCGCGCTCTGGCTGATGGTGTTCAGCTTGGTCTGGAACCACACGTATGCCTTGGTCATGTCAGTCTCCTTCTTGTAGTTATGGTAATTACTTACACTGATGCCGGTCAACAACTTGTGTAACTACCCCGTGTACGTGGTTGTGCAGGGGGCCGTTATACATCGCTCAACCTTACATGAAGTTCTGCACCCAGCGGTTGATCACGCCCACCACCGAGTTAGCAATGGTGTTGCCACCCCCACCGCCGAGCAGCGTTCCCACCACACCAATCAGAGCGGCGGCGGCCATGGCCAGACCAGCCTTCTCCACCAGCTGTGATCCCTGCTCATCCTTCACGCTCTGGCTGATGGTGTTCAGCTTGGTCTGGAACCATACATACGCCTTCGTCATGTCAGTCTCCTTCTTATAGTGAGTGCTATTCCTGAACCAGTGCCATTCACCGGTTCTCATTCGTGCCGAGGTCTCCTCTCTTCTCTTAGTTCCCTCGGCGCTGTTGATGGTGGTACTTTAGCATGCCCAACGATGTTTGCCTAGACTATTTTTGTAAACTGTTTGTAAACATCAGAAGGCATTCTGAAGCCATTTTTAGAGACGAAATACCATACAAAATTGTAACAAAAGTGTAAACACGCTGCCTATGCCGCAACCCAGTGCGAAGCCGAGGCGTCAGAGGAAAAGGATGAACGATGAGCGATGAACGATGAAGCAGACATTTTTAGATGAAGGTTTTAATGGAATACAATGGTGAGACAGAGCAATGTAAACGCTACAATCGCGGTGGTAGGTTGGTTTCATGATACTCACCGGAGAGCCGCAAGATCTTGCGGCTCTCCTCTGAACATCATTGGTGTTTCTTTGGGGACATTGCTATCACCGTGGCTACAATGGAATTCACGGTAGCGACGCCCCGCTGGGGCGACGCCCCGGCGTGGCATACCTACAATGGTTGCGTTGCATTGCAGACGGCGATCACGATGAAAGCCATTGCATTTACTGGCGTGCGGGTTACAGACACCCCCTATAGCAGTGCATGTACATGGTGTTTCATTGTGGACGGGTCATAGACCGCGCCCCTACGACATGGAAATTTCATTGGCTCTGGGTTCCCTTCGGCTTCGCGGTTCGTGAGCCTGTCGAACGGCAGGGCAGGCTCGGTTCTCGGTTCCCTTCGACTTCGCGGTTCGTGAGCCTGCCTGCCCTGAGGAATCGAAGGGTCGAACGGCAGGGCAAGACCGATTCTCGGTTCTTACGTTTCACGCAGCACGTTTCACGCAGTACGCGACGGTTCTCGGTGCTCGGTTCTGTATTCTCGGTTCTCGCTGATTTGACCTTTGGCCTGTTTTCAGGTAAAAGAATAGTTGAGATAAGGACATGGTACGACGACAGAAAGGAGTCCAAATGATGATGCGAGGACGTTCTGCCGCCTTGCTCTTCTGCTTTGTGTTGCTGGTACCGCTGATTGCGGCATGCACTGGACAGCCCACGAGTGAGGCGAATGTACAAGCTACCGTCGCGGCGGGCATTGCCGCTACCGATACGGCCCGCCAGGCCGAGGCGAATCTGCGTTCAACGATTGAGGCCGAGGTGCGGGCCACGGCAGTCGCGGCCCAACCCAGCCCCACCACGGCAGCAGCAGCGGCAGCCACGCCCGGCGCGGGGCAGGCTGCCGCACCGGGGCGCACCGGGTCGCCCACGGCGGCCAGCCCGGCCAACCCCACCGTTGGCCCCGGTGGGCCGCTGGCTACCACCACGCCCGCCGTAGCGGGCACAGCCCCGGCGGCCAGTGGCACCGCCCCGGCAGGCACCCCGGCAGCGGGCACCAGCGGCGATACCACCGTGCCCACCACCTTCCGCCCCGAGGGTGGCGAGGCCGCCCGCCAGACGGTGAATATCCAGCTGGTGTTTGATGCCTCCGGCTCGATGGCTGAACAGATTGGCAGCGAGACCCGCATTGAAGCGGCGCGTAAGGCCATTCAACAGGTAATTGATAAGCTACCCGACGATGCGGGCGACAAGCTCAATGTGGGCTTCCGGGTGTTTGGCCACCAGGGCGACAACACCCAGGCCGGGCGGGCCGCAAGCTGCCAGTCCACCGAGTTGCTGGTGCCAGTACAAGGGGTCAACAAAGATGTGTTGCGCCAGCAGGCGCTCTCGTGGGAACCCACCGGCTGGACACCGATTACCCTGGCTTTGCAGAAGGCGGGTGAAAGCATGCCCCCGGCGAGCGAGAATGTGCGCAACGTTATTATCCTGGTGACGGACGGGGAAGAGACCTGCGACGGCGACCCCTGTTCTGCCGCCAAAGCGCTGCGTGAGTCCGGCGCCGAGGTGCGGGTGGACGTGGTCGGCTTTGGCCTCACCCCCCAGGTAGCCGACACGCTCAAGTGTGTGGCTGAGAACAGCGGCGGGCTGTATGTGGACGCCAAAGACGGCCCGTCCCTGGCCCAGACCCTCGAAAGCCTGATTGACCTCAACAAGGGCGGCGTCTTGTACATCAAGGCAGTTGGCCCTGGTGGCAGAACTGAAACTGGTGCTTATGTATCAGAGATTCTTGATGCGCAAGGGCGAAAGATAAACGACTCGCTGGGAGCCGCAGCACTGCCTCAGAAGGTTGATGGTAGCCTTGACGACACCACGCAATTTGCAGATGGAGAAAGTGTGTATCGGTTGCCTGCTGGAACCTACACCATGAAGGTAGGCTTTCTACAACAAACGGATGTACGTGGCACGTTTGATGCACCTGACAGTGCCAGCATCTACACTGTGGTGATTGGTGATGGACAACAGACCGATGCATTCATCGGTATTGGCAGTGTCACCGTCGCACCGAATGGTGTTCCCGACGAAACACACTGCACCCTATCCATTGAAGTTTTCAACAATGGAACCTGGGAAAGTGTCGTTAATGCTTTTCCTAGTGCCCCACCATGTAGCAAGGATGAACGTTTCGGTTTCATCTTCAATAAAACCTATAATCTGCTGCCAGGGCGCTACCGGCTTCAGCAGTATGAAACAAACCGAAATGGCCCCAGCACCACCATCAACGAATTCACCGTTGAGCCAGGCAAGGCGGTGACGCTCCAGGTCGGCGGGCGGTAGATTTATGGAACGTATGTATGGAACGGTTAGTGCGAAACTGATTTAATCGTGTGCATTGTGATCACGATAAAGACCTGACAGGTGCCGCACGTACAGCATGCTCAAGCAATCAAGCTCCTGCTGCAGCACCTGTCAGGTCTAGCAATGCAGAGCCTCAGTAAAGATGGATAGAGCAGTGCAGCGGCTTGCAGAACAACAGTGATGCACAAACGAACAAAGCCATACACAGGAGCGACGCCTCCTGTGTAGGGCTTTGCGATGCAATGAACGATCAATGATTACCGCGAAGAAGTGCTTGCTCCTTCAAGCCCCATTCGTGTTCCCGCAGGCGCTGCACGGCGTCCTGGTAGGTTACCAGCACCGGGGGCTGGTCTGTGGCCAGCAGAGGATGACAGCTGCGCAACCCGCACCGTCAGCGTAGCATCGGTAGCAATGCAGCAGCCAGAACACTCCAAGTTCATCAGCGACTCACTACTGCCATCAAAGGCGATACCCGTTTGCAGCTCAAAATAGGTCAGCACAGGTTCCGAAACATCCGATTCCCCCTGCCTCAGCCGGGGTTTAGGCTGCGCGGCGCGAATCACCCCCTGCCGCAAAGGCCTGCCATGCCGCTTCTGATCCTGTGTCTGCTGGCCATCGTGCAGGGCATCACCGAGTTCCTGCCGATCTCCTCCTCGGCCCACCTGATCCTGCTGCATGAGGTGACGGGCGAGACGCACGAGGCGCTGGCGCTGGATGTCGCGGTGCATCTGGGCTCGATCCTGGCGGTGCTGGCCTATTTCCGCGCCGACATGGGCCGGGTGTTCACCGGCACCGGGCAGCTGCTGCGCGGGCGGCTGGGCAGCCCGGAATCCTTTCTGGCGCTGTGCCTGGCCGTGGCCACGGTGCCCGCGCTGGTCTTCGGCTTTGCGCTGGCGGCGACCGGCTGGGTGGACCTGCTGCGCGATGCGCGCGTGATCGGGGTGACGATGATCGTGTTCGGTGTCTGGCT
>JALONX010000004.1 GCA_025454695.1 Chloroflexaceae bacterium | reverse complement strand
GGGATGTTTCGTTCCGTCTGCCTACTCCCGAAGAACAACAACAACTTGCTCAGGAGCATGGTCAGTGAAACCGCAATCTTCTCGCACGTCGCAGCCTTACCCTGTGTCGCAGGGCCGTGAATCTGGCATGAAGCAACACAACGAAGAACGCCCACGTTCGGCACCACCAATGCCACTGGCCGAGGAACTGGCTGGTCTGGATGACCTTATGCCCATGCATGGTGTGCCTGCGGTGCCGCCCCGGCCACAGCCAGCCCGGCGCGACGTAGCCGTCCAGACTCAGCCTCGGACGCAGCCCTCCACTACGCCTGCCCGGCGTGACTCCCCCCGTCCTGCTCGTAGCACAACGAAAACCAGTCAGGATAAGGCAGGTCGTGGTGCAGCCAGCAACGCCATTGATTTGTCGCGCCAGTCGGAGCAAGAGACGCGCCAGCTGATGCGCGAAGCTGATTGGCATGCCGAGCGCGACCTGGAGCAGGCTGGTGTCTACGTCGCCCGTCCCTACATGTATGCCGAACGCAGCGCAAGCCGCGCACCAGCGATGGTGCCGACGTTTCAGGGTATTCCATCGAATACGATGACCCTGCTGATTGTCTTTGTTGCGAGCGTGGTGATTATTTTGACCCTGGGCTTCGGTGGAAACCTGACCGTTTTCAGCAACTGGGCCGGTTCCGGCGAGAGTAGTGCCTCGACCAACAGCGCCGCCAATGTGCTGATGAGTCTGTTTGCGCAGCCTCGGCCCGCTGGCGATAGTCAGTTGCAAGGGCCACCCAGCATCACCCCGCAGCAAATTGACCAGATTCTGGCGGCTTACAACTCGCCTGCCGTGGGCACGGGCCAGGATTGGTATGATCTGGGCAAGCAGTACAACATTGATCCGGCCTGGGCGGTGGCGTTCTTTATCCACGAAAGCAGTGCCGGCACAGCCCCCGGTTGGGCTGGTTGGAAGCCCGACGGCAGCAACACGCACAATGTGGGCAACATCATCTGCGCGGGCTACAGCCGCTGCCACGGGCGTTTCCGCGACTATGGCTCGTGGAACGAGGGCATCAAGGACTGGTATCGGCTAATTTCCGTTGAGTACATTCAGGGGCGCGGCCACCAGACGATAGCGGACGTGATTCCGGTCTATGCGCCCGCCTTTGAAAACGACGTGCAGAACTATGTCAACGTTGTGCAACGACTGGTAGATGGCTGGCGCACCAACGGAGTCCGCTGATGATGTACGGCGATGGCTGGCCCTACCTCACCCGCGAGCGGGCGATCCTGTTGATTGTGGCCCTTGTTTGCCTGGGCTTTTTGCTCTTTCAAACTCGTGAGCCAAACCAGCAGCTGATCAGCACATGGCGCGGCGATAGTTTTGCCGTCTACACAACGCAGGCGGGCTTGAAGGCCGAAGCGGTGCCAGAGCAGGCCGGGCAAGGCCTGGGCGACACGTCGCGCCCCACTGGCAACCCGCTCGGCAACGCCCGCACCGTGATGACCCAGGGCTATGGTGTGGGTACCCATGCGCCCGCCAACGTCTGGGGCGCGATAGACCTGGCCGTGGCACCGGACGGCAGCAACCAGGCCAGCCCTGGCAGCACCACGGGCACGCCGATCTACGCTACCCACGGCGGTGTGGTGAACGTGACGCCAAACAGCTACCCGGCGGGCAACCATGTCTGGGTCGTAAACGACGAGTATCGCACGGGCTATTCGCACCTTCAAGATTTTGCGGTGCAGGATGGGCAAACGGTGCAGCGGGGTGAACTGATCGGCTATGTTGGCTCCAGTGGCATGTCCTCTGGCCCCCACCTCGACTACCAGATCTGGCAGAAGCAGGGCGGGCGCTGGGTGAACCTCAACCCACTGGATTTTGACGTGTTGCAGCGGTAGACTCAGCTCTCACAAAGGCACAAAGGAATAGCAAATGTACGTTCATCTGTGATCCTTTGTGCCTTTGTGAGAAACGCTAGAACTGCACCCGCCGGGGAAAGCGTCGCGTCAGTCGTTCGCGGTAGCGCCGCAGGTGCGCCCGGTAACCGATGCGAGCGCGAGGCGATTTGGGCCGACGAGTTGCTTGAGCCAGCGCCACCGCCCCCAACACTGCGCTGATTGCCGCCAGCGGCCAGGCCAGCAGGCGTGGAAAGCGGGCCGCAAGCAGACTCAATAGCACCAGCACCGCACCAATTCCGCCTGTGATGCTGCGTTCGTGGCGCAGCAAGGTGTCGCTTCCCGCCGTTTGCAACGTTGCCACACCCCGCACCACCGCCCCCGAACCGGAAATGCGCCCGAAGCGATGCCGCCGCGCTACCCGCTCGGCCTGGCTTTCGGGCCGGGTGGGCCGGGCACGTCGCCGCCCCCCGCCGGTGAGTCGAATGGGCCGGGCATGGGCCAGATCCTCCTCGTACATCTGCTCCATCAACGCGCCAAACTGCCGATCCTCTGCCACCAGGTCGAGTTCCCAGTTGGTCACCAGGCCGGTGGGGTTCAGGTTAGTTGAACCAATGCGACTCCACCAGCCGTCAGCGACGGTGGTTTTGGCGTGCATCATCGGCCCGGCGTACTCCCAGATTTGCACCCCGGCTTCTAGCAGTGGGCGGTAGCCATAGCGCGAAAACGCGCCAACGAAAGGCACGTCATTCGTGGCAGGCAGGAGAATGCGCACGTCAACGCCGTCACGGGCGGCAGCCATCAGCGCCTGCCGCAAAATGGGGTCAGCCAGAAAATAGGCGTCGGCGAGCCAGATGCGTTCTTCCACCGCCGCCAGTAGCACCTGCAACACCCGCTGCATACGCAGGCGAGCAGGTTCCTGGGCAATCACCCGTACTTCAACCTCGCCCGCCGGAACCAGTGGCTGCTGCATGTCAAGCTGTTCGGCGGCGGGTAGCGCGTGGCCCGCCCGCCGCCAGACCGCCGCAAAGGCCCCTTCGAGGTGAGCGACTGCCGGGCCAACCACCCGCACCGCCGTGTCGCGGTAGGGCAGGCCAGTGACAGGCGAGCGCACCAGCCATTCGTCGGCGATGCAGACCCCGCCAAGGGAGGCGTAGGTGCCATCAACACCCACAAACTTGCGGTGGTCGCGGTTGATACCATCAATCGGGCTGGTGATGCGGAAGGGGTTAAACACGCGCACATCCACGCCGCCCCGGCGCATCTTGCGAAAAAACGCGCCGGGCACATCAAGCGACCCCCACCAGTCGTAGACGACTCGTACTGGCACACCCGCCGCAGCCCGCTCCATCAGTGCCTCGGCAAAGCACTCGCCAATCTCATCGGCATGAAAAATATAGTTTTCCAGGTGAACCCAACGCTGCGCCCCGCGAATCGCCGCCAGCCAATCGTCGTAGGTGGCAGGGCCATCGCGCAGCAGGTGCAGCGCATTGCCATGTACCAGCGGCGCATCGCTCACCCGCGTAAGCGCCCGGTTGAGTCGATCCGAGCGGGGAATGTCGTCAGTGTGAGATACAACCTGTGTTTCCATCGTGCGCAATGTGGGAGATAGGAGTTGCATGATTTTCGCTGTTGATTGCAGAGTGTGAATTTATGCATGACGCATGACAACGTTACCATCTTCAAGCCGTTCTACCTGGGCCAGCGTGGCAATGGGAATGGCGCGGGCAGTCAGCTCGCTTCGCCCATCCTGAAAACATTTTTCCACCAGAAAGCCCGCTGCCACCAGCTGTGCGCCTGCTTCGGCCACAATCTCGGCCAGGGCCAGGGCAGTTTTTCCATTGGCGAGAAAATCGTCTACCAGCACCACTCGCATACCAGCTTGCAAATAGCGGGCCGAGACCATAAGCATGGTTTCGCCGCCTTTGGTGGGCGATGGGATGACGCGGGCCAGGGCGGGCGGCTCCACCACCGGCGAATATTTCTTGGCGTAGAGCATGGGTCGGTTGAGGGCCGTCGCCGTGGCCAGCGCCGGGGCGATGCCGCTGGCTTCCGCCGTCAGCACCAGGTCTGGCGCGAAGGGCCGCAGCCGCTCGGCCAGTTCCGCGCCCATTGCCGCCATGAACTCCGGCTCCACCCGGTGGTTGAGAAAGTGGTCAATCTTCAGAATGCGGTCGTTTACCACCGTGGCCTCGGCCACAATGCGGCGCACCAGCGGCGCGAAGGGCGTGTTAAGCGAGGGCAGCATTTCCATAGATTTGCAGTTTCCAGGTTGCAGTTTGCAGCAAGCGCCAATTCACGCAGTACGTAGTACGCAGTACGCACTAGTCATACTTCAATCCGCTCCAGGCCCCATGTGCCCAGCCGCAGGCTCAGCCAGGCGACCAGCCCGGTGAGGGCGATAGCGATGACCCACCCCGCCAGTTGTAGGGAGAGTACCAGGCTCGGTGTGGCCCAGGCAACATCAGCCCCGCTGAGAAATGTTGGCCCGGCGACCAGCACCAGCATCAGCGCCAGGTAGAGCGGAAAGGCAACTGCTGAAATACAGCCTGCCCGCCAGGTGGTTTGCTGCTGGGGATTTTCCCAGTTTAAGCGCGGAAATGCTGCACCAAGCCCGACCGATATGGCGGCGCTGCCCAGCCCGGTGAGCAGGAGCAAGGCCCAGTCGGACAGCAGAGTCAGCGGGGCCAACTGCAAGAAAAACGCCGTGACCAACAGAAACAATGTGCCCAACAAAGGAAAGGGTAGGTAGGCCAGAGCCAGCTTGCCCAGCAACATGCGTAGGGCGCTGATGGGGGCAAGTTTCAAAATCCAGAAGGCCTTGCCCTCACGGCTGATGCCCGGCCCGGCCAGCGCACTCGACATGGTAACACAGATAAAGAACGCGACCCCAATGCCACCCAGGCCAATCACCCGTTGGGCTGTTTCTGATACCTGGCTACTGTTGCCGCCCTGAAAGAGCTGAAAGGCCCAGATGAAGGCCAGGGCCAGCGGGAAGATGAGCTGTTGCAGGTTGCGCAGGTCGCGCCGAAACAAGCGCAGGTCTTTGTAGACAATTGCCTGCGACTGCACCGGCAATAGCCAGGACAGCGACGATGAAAACCAGCCTGTTCGAGCGGCACGTTCAGCCTTACCAGCGCGAGGCTCGTTTTTGCGCCGCACGCGCCCGCCCTGCATGGCCATGTTGCTCCAACCCGCGTAGTAGAGCCGCTCGGCCAGCAGCAGGCAACTGCCGAAGATGAGCAATGAGACCAGGGTAAACAGCCCGCCAAAGGCTAGCAGTGTCAGCCACTGGCCTTCGCCAGCAGCCAGCAACGCCCGCCCGGCCCAGGCCGTTGGCAGCAGCGGCAGGTTGAGTTGTAGCAGGGCGTTCAGGTTGTTGACATTGCCCAGGCGCGGGGCCAGATCACGCGAGAACTGGCTGAAGATGTAGAAGGCCACGCCTACCAGACCGCCCAGCACGCCGACGATCTCGCGGGCGCGGCGGGCGGGCACCACCCGCACCACTGCCATCACCAGCAGCGCACCTAGCCCGGCGGGCAGCAGCGGCAGCAGCAGCAGCGTCAGCAGCGTCGCCATGTAATAAACAACGCCGTAACCCATGCCCTGGCCAAAGCCGAGCAGAATTGGCGCAACAAAGGCAAACAGCAGCAGATACTGAGGGAGCAGCCCGCCGAAAAACTTCACGATAAAGACGGAGCGCATGGGCACAGGTGCCACCAGCAGCATGTCAATGTCGCCCGAAAGGTAGAGCGAGCTGAGGATGCTGTTGAAACTGGATAGCACCAACATCAGCAGCGCCCCAAACAGCGTTACGCTGGGCACCGCCAGCAGGTAGGGCGTAATGTCGGTGGGTAGCTGCGGGTTAGTTTCGGCGGCGCGAGCCAGGGCGCGGGCAAACTCCGGGCTGCGAATGCCGCCCACAATCAGGCCGCTCAGCTGGTACAGCCCCCACATGGCCAGGCCCAGCACCGCGGCCCCCACAACGATGCCGATTTTACGGATCAGCTTGCCGCGCCAGAAGGTGTTACGGGCGATGAGCAAACGGGCTTGCGCAATAACCCATGCTGCATGAAGTGTAGTCATGTCGAGTTACGAGTTACGAATGACGAGTTACGAGTGACTGGATGCAGCAATGCAGTTTGCAGTTGCCAGTTGGCAATTGGCAAGATAAAATGTGTATTCCAATAGCAAACTGCAAACTGCCAGCTGGAACCTGACCTCACACCAGCGCTTCGGCGATAGCCGCCTCTTCCGAGCCGCCGGTGAGACTCAGGAAGATGTCTTCCAGGCTGCCGTCGCCACCGGCCCGCAGCTCTTCCAGGGTGCCAGCGGCAATAATCGCCCCTTGATTGATGATAAAAACCCGGTCGCACATGCGCTCGGCAATCTCCAGAATATGGGTTGACATAAACACCGAGGTGCCCCGGTCAGATACATTGCGCAGAATGTCTTTAATCAAGCGGGCGCTGCGTGGGTCTAGCCCCACGGTCGGCTCATCCAGAAAAAAGGCTCTGGGGTTGTGCAGCAGCGCCCCGGTGAGGGCGGCCTTCTGGCGCATGCCGTGGGAATAACCGCCGAGCAGCTCGTCGCCCCGCTCTTCCAGGCCGAAGAGGCGCAAGAGTTCTTCGCCCCGCTGGGCAGCGGCTTTTTGGTCAAGCTGATACAGCCCGGCCATAAAACGGATGTATTCGCGGGCGGTGAGCTTTTCCGGCAGGTAGGGCTGGTCGGGCACATAGCCGAGCAAGGCTTTGGCCTTCAGCGGTTCGCGCTGCACATCGAAGCCGCCGATGCGGGCGCTGCCCTCGCTGGGGCGCAGCAGGCCAATCAGCATTTTGATGGTGGTGGTTTTGCCCGCGCCGTTGGGGCCAAGAAAGCCCACAATCTCGCCGGGGTAAATCGCCAGTTCAACCCCCTTCACCGCCAGGGTTTCGCCATAGCGCTTTTGCAGGCCAACTGCTTCTATCATCGGCGTTTGCGCGCCGTTGGTGTAGATCATCACAAGCTCCTTCTGGTGTGAAGGCATTGTAGCACATGGACTGCCAGGTGGTCTTCCCCTCACACAACCACATGCACCTAATCCATGTACGTGAGTTGGCTGCGCCAGGATGCAGAGCAGTTCTGTCCGGCCACTCGGTTTGAGTTGGGCGGCGCTCAATCAGCGGGTCTTGGAGTTGGCACTCAGCGGCGCTGGAGCTTCTGGCAGGGATAGCTGTGCAAACAGCTGTTGCTGGCGGCGTAGCTCCTCGGCCAGAGGTTGGTAGAGCGTGCGTTCGCCGTTGGGGCTGGTTGGTTCCTGCCACAGCCCGGCATGGAGCGGCAGGCCGGTGTTCCAGTCGGGCGCGTCCACAATCGGGTAGAGGCAGATTCCCTGCACCGACAGGCCCTGCTTGAGGGCGGCCCGCACCTCGCGACCAATGTAGCGCAGCCAGTGTTCGCGGGCGTTGCCGCCAAAGGCGCTGGTTTCGGAAATAAACATGGGGCGCTGGTAGCGCTGGTAGAGATCGGTCAGCAGCTGGCGCAAGGGGCGGTAGCGTGGGTCATCCAGGCCAATACTCGGGTTGCCATCTTGTAGAATCCACTGGTTGTGTGGGTAGTAGTTGGCGCCAATAATATCGAGGTAGCGCGGGTGCCCGCCGAGATGGGCGTCCCGTTTGCCACAGAGCATATCCCAGGCTTCATATTGCGCCTCGTGGTAGCGCCGGGCGGCGATGACATCGTTGGGGTGCTGCGAGGCAGGCAGCACACGTACCAGTGGATCCACATGGGCGATGCGTGTACCCGGCAATATTTCCCACACTGCCTCAATCGCAGCGATGGCCGCTTCCACCAGGCGTTGCTTGAGTTCGTGGCCGCGGCCATGGGCATAGGGCGAAAAGTGGCCCACCTCGCCCGCCACCCAGGAGAGAAACGAAATCTCATTTATGGGCACAACAATTGGTGGGATAATGCTTTCTTCGGCCAGCACTTCGGCGGCAGCGCGGGCAAAGCGGGCAAAGCGGCGCACAAAGTTTGGCTCAAACGGGGTCAGGTCGTCGGGCCAGCCGTAGTGGCACAAATCCCAGATCACCTGCACATTGGCCTGGCGAGCCGCCCGCAGCATCGGCAGCAGACTCGCAAACTCGTAGGTTCCTGGTCGCCGTTCAATCAGGTGCCAGCGCAGCCCATCGCGGGCGGTGCGGATGCCGTGGTCGGGCAGGCGGGCGTAGTCGGCCTGGGCGTGGCGGTCGTGGCGGGTGGCAATCACCAGATCAAGGCGTGTTCCATCTATGCGACGGTGGGTGGCACATTCAAACCCACCCATAAAGAAACTCTGAAACGGGCTTGTTTCCTGCATGCCGTCTCCTTTCGCGCAAACCAGCACCAGCCGAGTGGTGCAACCCCAGCAGCCAGTAGCAAGCATAATGCCAGGTGGAATAGCGAGTGACGAATGACGAGTGCCGAGTGACGAGTGCCGAGTGCCGATGTTCCGTCACGGCACAGCAACGAAACACACCGCCGTAGGGGCGTGGTCTCAGACCCGCCCGCAATGCAAACGCGAAACACACCGTCGTAGGGGCGTGGTCTCAGACCCGCCCGCAATGCAAACGCGAAACACACCGTCGTAGGGGCGTGGTCTCAGACCCGCCCGCCATGCAAACGCGGAACACATTGCGCATGCACAGATTGCAGGTTAAGTATTACGCCTCACGCCTCACGCAACACGTTTCACGCCTCACGAATTACGGATTACGGATTACGCAACACGTTTCACGCAACACGCCTCACGCAACACGCCTCACGCAACACGCCTCACGTTTCAGCACTGATTTCTGGTATAATTTCTCTATATACTCATTGAATAAGTACCCCTGGAGATACAGTTATGGGCCTTTTTTCGCGCGGCAATGGGCCGATTACCGAGCAGCAGGTGCTGGCGGCCCTGAGCAAAGTGCAAGAGCCGGAACTTGGCGGCGACCTGGTTTCGCGCAAGATGATTAAGGACGTGAAGGTGCATGGCGGCGCTATTGCCTTCACCGTGGAGCTGACCACGCCCGCCTGCCCGCTGAAAGACCAGATCCGCGACGAGGCCACCGCTGCCGTGCGCGAGATTCCCGGCGTCACCGATGTGACGGTGGAGTTTACTGCCAACGTGCGGCCACGGGGCGGCATTCCCGAACAGGCTCCCATCCCCGGCGTGGCCAACGTGATTGCGGTGGCGGCGGGCAAGGGCGGCGTGGGCAAATCTACCGTGGCAGCCAACCTGGCAGTGGCGCTGAAGCAGGAAGGGGCGCGGGTGGGCCTGCTGGATGCCGACGTGTTTGGGCCGAGCATGCCGCTGATGTTTGGGGCCAAGGGCCAGCCCAGCGCCTACCAGGACGAAAAAGGCCAGGCGATGATGGTGCCGCTGGAAGCCCACGGCATCAAGCTTATCTCCATTGGCTTTCTGGTGGATGAAAGCCAACCCGTGATCTGGCGTGGGCCGATGGTGACGCAGCTGCTGCGCCAGTTTCTCTACAACGTGGACTGGGCACCGCTCGACTATCTCGTGATTGACATGCCCCCCGGCACCGGCGACGTAGCTTTGACATTAGCCCAATCGCTTCCGCTCACTGGCTCGCTCATCGTCACCACCCCGCAGCAGGTCGCCACAATTGACGTGGTGAAGGCGATGGAGATGTTCAAAAAGGTGAACGTGCCGCTGATTGGGATTGTGGAGAATATGGCCTACTTTATCGCTCCTGACACAGGCAACCGCTATGATATTTTTGGCAGCGGTGGGGCCGAACGGCTTTCACGCCAGCTTGAGATTCCGCTGCTGGGCCAGATTCCCCTCGGCATGAGCGTGCGCGAGGGCGGCGACGAAGGCCAGCCCGCAGTCATCAGCGACGCGCCCGACGCCTATGCCAATGTATTCCGCGCCGTGGCCCGCAACCTGGCCGCCCGCATCAGCGTTATGAGCCACAGCTAACAAAAGCATTTGCCACAGAGGGCACAGAGGACACAGAGGGTTTTTTATTGTTGCCCTGCGTCCTCTGTGTCTCTGCGGTGAACGTAGTGTTCGTCTCAGTCAATCTGCAATCTACAATCTGCAATCAGTTAGGGGAACAACGATGTCCGAAAAGCCAATGCTTGGTGTTATTCCGCTGACGTTTGTAAATCCCGCCAGGTTGCCGACCTACGAAACTGCCGCCCCCGCCCGTGACTCGTTTGGGCGGCGGATTGACTACCTGCGCGTTTCGCTGACTGACCGCTGCAACATGCGCTGCGTCTATTGCATGCCTGCCGTGGGTATGCAGTTTGCCCCACGGCCCGAACTGCTCACCAACGAGGAGTTGCTGCTGGTGCTGCGGGCGGCGGCAAAGGCGGGTTTCCGTAAAATCCGGCTCACCGGCGGCGAGCCAACCTTGCGGCAAGACCTGGTTGAACTCATCCGGCAGATCAAGGCCATCCCCGGCATTGAACACATTGCGATGACCACCAATGCCCTGCGCCTGCGCAAGTTGGCCGGGCCACTCAAGGAAGCCGGGCTGGATCGGGTCAACATCAGCATTGACAGCCTCGACCCGGTGAAGTTCCGCCAGATGACCAGGGGCGGCAACCTCGACGAGGTCTGGGCCGGGATTGAGGCTGCCAACGAGGTGGGACTCACGCCGATTAAGCTGAACGCCGTGGTGGTGCGGGGCATGAACGACGATGAAGTGGTGCAGCTGGCAGCCCTCACCATTGAGCGCAAGTGGGAGTTTCGCTTTATCGAGGTGATGCCGCTCACCGGCGTGGCGGGCCTGGCCAACGAAGGCGTGATCAGCAGCGCCGAGCTGATTGAACGGCTGGAAGCGGCCTATGGCACGCTGGAGCCGTTGGGCCAGGCCGACAGTGACCCGGCTCGGCGCTACCGCATCCCCGGCGCAAAAGGCAAACTTGGCTTCATCAGCAGCGTCACCGACCCGTTCTGTGCCACATGCAACCGCATGCGCCTCACGGCTGATGGGCGGCTGCACCTCTGCCTGCTGCGCGACGACGAACTCGATTTGCGAGCCGCCATCCGCAACGGGGCCACCCTGGACGAGGTGGAGCAGCTGGTACGCCACGCCGTCTACATCAAGCCGTGGGGCCACGGCCTGCCGGAAGGTGTGCTGCCAACCTTGCGGGGCATGTCACAACTGGGCGGTTAAACAGAACCGATTGCAACACAAACGGGTACGCAACGATAGTGTATGCCTCGTTGCGTACCCGTTTGTTCGATCCTGTGAGTCTGTCGAGTTACCGTTCGGCGTCGTTGCTGGTTTCTGGGAGCCAGGTAATCCGCACATTGCCGTCAACCGTCCAGGGGTCTTCAGCCAGTTCCTCGTCTTCCGGTTCTTCTTCCCGCAGCACGGGGCCACGGTTCTGCGTCCATGCAATCAGTTCATCTATGGAAAACCAGCCCATTTGATAGCTGAACTGGTCTTTTGGATTAAGCCAGAAACGAATATCTCCATCTACCCACTGCCAGCGCTCCAGCGATTGCCACTCCTTGCCCTGGTCGCCCAGGGTTCGTTTGACATCGTCCAGCATGCGCAGCAGTTCCGGCAGCGTCCGTCGCCTGGTGTAGGTCAGCTCCAGCAGGCGGCGGTTGCAGGCATCCCGTAATCGCTCCAGGGTGGGGATGTCGAGCGCCTGTATGTCCACCAACGACTGAATATCGGTCATCCCAGTGCCTTTCTGGTTGTACATCGCACAGATGGGGCCTTTGCCTGATAGAACGTATTGGCGATGTACTTTTGTTATACCACGAATAGTGCCAGAGTGCATGGGCATAGTAGCAAACAAAAATAAAAATTTGATTACTGTGTCACTGGTTCACCGGCGGCCAGCTGCTTGAGGGCCGGTTCCAGCTCATCATAGGTGATGCCGCCTTCGTAGCGGGCCTGAATGGTTCCATTTGCATCTACCAGGAAAAACCACGGCTCGGTGCGCAGGTTCCATTCGTCCATGGCGGGCACCCGGCGCTGGGCCTGAAACGACTCGCCGAAGGGGTAGGGATAGACTTCGACGTGGATAAAATTTATCTGGCCCTTGTGCTGTTCTTTCAATCGTTTTAGCACCTGAATGCTGGGGCCACACACTGCCGTCTGGCAAAAGCCCGGCGTAATAAAGCCCACCACAAACGGCTTACCGGCGGCCATCGCGTCGGCAATGCTCAGCTGGTAAAAATCCGGGTCGGGCTGCGTGTCCGAGGTGAGCTGCTTGAGGTCGGGCATATCGCGTGCAGTCAGGGTTTTGCTGGCAATGGCCTGGCTACCAACGCCGGGCGCACGGGGTTTTTCCAGCACTTCAATGCGCTGGCGGCTGGTCTGGGCCGGGCCACCCGGTTGTGGAATCTCAACCTCCATTGCCCATGTGCCAGCCTGCTTAAAGGTGGGGTAAGCCACATACAACCCGGCAGGCAGGCCTTGCGCCCGGTAGACCGCTTCATACTCGCCGTCCATCTGGCCCTGCTCGTTGCCGCTCATGGGGAAAAAGCGCAGTTTCAGCGTCAGGTTCGGGTCGTTTAGTGGGGTGCCATTGCGCAAAATGCCAATGGGAATACGGTTCTGGCCCACCACCAGTTCCGAAGTAGCCACCACGGGCAACAACTTGGTTTCAGCGGGCGTAGGCGCTGCTGCCGGAACGGCCTGGCCGCATGCGGCTAGCCCAAAACTGAGCAGCAGCGCACACCATATCTTCAAACATTTCATAACGTTCCTATTCCAGTACGTTGGTTGTAAACATTGCCCGGTGTTCTTTAGTTTCCACCGTTGCCACAACTGTGACATGCCACTCGCCCGTCATTGTGTAGATGCCCTCGACGCGGTAGGTGCCACCGCCTTCGGGCGTGGCGATAGGCTGGTTAGTGCCCATGGGCATGGCTGGCATATCTAAATCCATATACACATCAGCCCCGGAAATAGCCTGGCCCTGCTCATCGGTGAGCGTAATCAAAAAGGTTTGTGGCTGGTTGAGGCGGGGCTTTTCCTGCCAATCCAGAGCAATCGTCACACCTTCCACCGTTTGCTGCACCCGTACCACGCCAGCAGGGGCCTGGGCGGCGCAGCCGGAAAGCATAGTCAGCACCAGAGTAATGAAAATGAGAATGTGTAATTTTCTCCAAAACATATGCAAGACGAACGTAGTGCGGGCTTATGAAGTTTTACTTTTTAATTCGGATACTCGCTGCCAACCTGTCCACCGAATGAATTCGGCGTCTGGAAGCCACAAACACGCTAATGAAGATTAAAAATTAAATTCGGTATAGCCCGCGTAGGCGGGCTTCACACATGAGAGCCGCGCCCTTGAGGGCTACGGCCAGCACATATACCCGTTTTATTTCTTAAAGCTCATAAGCGTGTTGCCCCGATGGCTGTCTGGATTATTTTGTAAAGACTCATCAGTCCGCGCTGAGTCGCCTCCTGGACGCGGACTGAAGTCCGCACTACAGTTAACCTATCACAACGGGCGACGCTGCTTGAAGGCCCGCTTTTAACCCCCGCACCAGCAGCGGCAGCCCGGCCATTTGAATCAGGTGAAACAGGCCGTTGTGGTCAAACTCCCAGATGAGCCTGGCCGAAATTGGGCTGGCCTGCACCCCCGCCGCGATGATGCTGATCAAAATGGCAGCGACCATCAGCTGCGCGCCCTCCAGCTTACCGTTGAGTGCCAGTCGGCTGTAGAGCGCCAGGGCCGTGAGCATGGCCAGCGCTTCATACACAATAAACACGGTGAACGAGCCAGGGACAACCTGGGTGATGAGAAAAAAGAGCAGGCCTACGCCAAGGGCAGGCCGCAGTGCCCGCTGGCCCGCCGCTGGCCCGGCATAATCGCGAATCGCGCCCACCACAAACAGCGCCACTGTGAGTCCAAGCAGCAGGTTTAGCGGTCGCCAGAGCCGGGCGTTGGTGCGGGGCGACATGGTGAAGCCGTGGGCCAGCGCCCCCAGCGCCCCGGCACTGGCCAGGGCCGCAAAGGTGGCACTCCACAGATCAACCTTCCACGGGTCGCGCTGGCGCTGGCGGCGCAGCTGCCATGCACAGTGCAGCGCCAGCAGGGCCACCAGCGCATCGGTGGCGGCGGTGGTGCGCTCGGTTTCGCTGTCAATCAGCTGCAAGCGGCTAGATGACAAGTTTGCGCTCCTGAATCAGGCGCTGGCGTGTTTTGCGAAACAGGTCATCGTAGCTCATGCGACCCATAGTGATTTCATATTTGTAGGCCTGGAGCATTTTGTGAATTTCCGCATCCAGGCGCTCTTCCACCATTAACTCGTCGGTCATAATCTCTTTGACCGCCATGCGCAACTGGCTGTCGTTGGTTTGAAACAGCACGCCATCAACTTCGGCCAGCTGATCCACAATCGCCGCTGCGAGATGCTCAACCTTTTCAGGTGATAGTTTCATCATTCCTCCGGTAGGGTGGTGTTGCAAGCGTTGTGGCGGTTGTTTGCCGCCAGCGCCGCACCTGTTGCACAAACAGCACAATCGCCAGAAGCCAGCCCAGCCAGGCCAGGGCCACCCGGCTGAAGCGGATGGTGATCAGGAGCAGCAGCAAGCCACTACGGAGCGTGCCAACCAGGGCCCGCCGCGAGAAGGGCACGGCTGCTTCGCGATCCCAATCAAAGGCAGCCAGCCGGGGGAGCAGCCCCCGTTCCATGCAACCTTCCAGCGAAAAGATGTAGATGGTGTCGGTGTGGCGGGCCGCCAGCAGCAGGTCGCGTTCGCAGGCTTCCCAATCCAGCGGTGGCAGGGCCTCGTCGGTGTCCTCCAGAGTGTCGCCGCCGCCCATGCTGCCAATGCCAATCGCGTCGGCGTTGGGGCCGTAGCTGGCGATGAGCGCACCGCCAAGGTCGTTGCCAAGCCGTTCCACGGGCAGGCTGCTGTAACACATCAGCACTTCCACATCGGCAGGCAGATCCACAATATCCAGCGCCCGCTGGATGAGCGTGGTACCCACACGCCGGTCATCGGCGAGCAGTGGCAACTGGTAGGTATGCACCTCATAGCCGTCGTGGTGCATCTCGGCAATCAGTTCCACATAGGTGGCGCGGGCTGCGGGGTAGAGCACATTCTCGCGGGCGAGCCAGGCCCGCCGCACCACGTCGCGCAGGCCCCACTGCTGAATATGGCTTACTTCGCTGGCAGGCGGCTCCACATCCAGGCCAATCGCATCAAGCGTGAGGTGCTGCTGGCGCACCCAGTCGCGAAACGCCCGGTAGCGGGCCACCACCTGTGGGTAGTTCTGGAGATTGAGCCAGAGTCCCTCGCCCGGTGGCAGCAGCAGCCAGGCCACAACATAAATGCTCCGCGCCTTGAGTTGGCGTACCAGTTCGGCCCGCCCGTCGGTAAAATCGGGAATGGCCAGGGCAATGCCGTGGCCGCTTTCGGCCAGCGCACGGAACAGGCCCTGGTCGTTGATCAGCTGGTGCAGGGCAGCGCCATCTGGCTCGGTAAAGAAAATCAGGCGGGGGCGCGCTTGCAGTGATGTCGGTGAGTCCGACGTTGTATCGGGCTGCTGCATGCCTTCATTATACATGTTGCAGCGAGGGAGTTCTACGGAAATTACGCTGAATCGGAAGGCAATTTACATGGTGTGGAGCATCAGGCACGCAGCAAAGGCCAGTGGCAGTGGCTGCCAGGGGTGCTAAACTTAGTCTGCCGCCACGGTTGGGGTAGGCGAAGGGGCGTCACCGCTGGTCTGGCTGGTGACGCAGCGCTGCGAGGAATTGGTGGCTTCAACCTTGAGGCCGTTCAAAATCCAGGTGATGCTGCCGGAACGGAATGAGACGTTAAAGGCGGACTCAGCCTTGCCCGGCGCAAATTCTGTTGGTTGCTTCCGGTCTTCCGGTTCAGGGTCGAAACGATTGTTTGGGCCAACCGGAATCTTGACTGCAACGCTGTTTTTGTTCTCATAGCCGAAGTAGGCCACAAACAGCCCGTTGCCCTCAGGGCGCACACAGTTGAGCAGCGGCACTACAGCAACCGGTTCTGCCGTCGCCGTTGCCGTGGGCATGCTGGTTGCCGTGGGCGTGTTGGTGGCTGTGGGCGAAGGCGTGACGGTTGCCGTCGCCGTGGGCGTGTTGGTTGCCGTGGGCGTGTTGGTTGCCGTGGGCGAAGGCGTGACGGTTGCCGTCGCCGTGGGCGTGTTGGTTGCGGTGGGCGTAGCGGTTGGTAGCGGCGTATTGGTGAATACGGGCGGTGGCACCACAATCGCCGTTGCTGTTGGTTCAGCTGTTGCGGTGGGCAGCAGCGCCGTAGCCGTTGTAGCTACGGTGGGCAGTGGCGTCGCCGTCGCAACAATAGCTGTCGCTGTCGGTTGCTCAAACGTTGGCGTGGGAAGGAGCGCTGTTGCTGTGACTGGCTGATCGGGACTCGTCGCCGGTGGGCGGGCCGTGGGCGAGGGCTGCACTGGTGCAACCGGCACTGGCGTTGCCGAAGGTAGTAGGGGCTGGCTAGTGGCCGAAGGCAAGCGCAGGGCAGTCGCCGTCAGTTGCCCAAGGCGGCTGTTGATGTCGGCGGTGGGGCTGGCGGGGTTGCCACCAGTGCCCGACTCCACGCCAGTGATAGGCGTTGACAGGGACGGCGTTGGCACCACGGGCACAACCCTGGTGGGCGGCACGGCTACTGCTGCCGGGGTTGGGGTTGCGCCGTTGGCAGCAGGCGTGGTGGGGGTGAGGTTAGGCAGATCGCGCTGCAGCGCGTCAACCCGCTCATTCGCGACCTGTAAGGTCTGCTGCTGTTGTGGCGGCACCGCCGTGCTAGCCTGGGCCTGGGCAATGACGTTGTCCGCCGTTTGGAGCAGGTTTTGCAGTTGCTGCTGCACGGTGGTTTCCGTGCCCGCCTGGTGCGAAGCTTCCGCCGCCCGCTCAACCTGGGCCACCAGCAAATCCAGCGACTGTTCGAGCCGTTCGGCGGCTGCCGGGTCGCTGCGGCTTACCAGCGCCTTAAATTCCGTCACCCGCCGTTCTGCAAAGGCGACCTCAAGCGCACTCCGCTGGGCCGCATCAAAGGTCAGGCTAAGCTGTAACTGCTCACCAGTGCGCTTCACTTCATAAAACGGGTCACCGGGAACGGTACTCGCCAGTGTAGGGCCAGCCATCGTCAGCCCGCCAGCAAAGATCATAATAGCGATGGTTAGTGTGGCAACAACGCGGGGAAGCCAGTCCCTGGGCGTGCGGGGTTTGCGCACGGGGGTCTGTCTGGCCACCATCTGAGCGGCCAGAGCTTCGATCTCCTGGCGACCACGGGGCAGCCATTGTTGGGCAGGCGCAGGCAGACTCACCTCAGCCTGCTGACGCATTTTCAGCGCCAGCCGCAACAGGGGAGCCAGTTCAGCAGCCACATCGGGATAACTGGCGAGCACAGCTTCAATGCTCTCGCCATGCCGAATGCGACTCAGAGCCTGATCTAGAATGTGAGAGAGGTCGTCATGCACCTCTCAATCTCCTGCCCGTACCCTGGCATTGCCAGAGACGAAATCGTTGGTTGCCACACTATCCTGTGTATATGATGAAACGTCATGCTGCATAGCGTCGTGTTTGGGTGCTGAACCACCGACTTCTAGTGAAGCGCCGGGCAGATCGCTATCAGCATCACGGCTCAAAATTCGCTGCAAACTCTGCAAGGCCCGATATTGAATGGCCTTGATTGCCCCTTCGCTACGGTTCAAAACAACAGCAATTTCGCTGTTGGTCATATCGGCGAAGAAACGTAACGTTAGCACCTGTTGCTGGTCGTCGGTCAATTCGCCAAGCGCCTGTTGCAGGGCTATTCGTTCCGTCACATTCCACACATCCTGGTGCGAGCCAGGGTCAACCAGATCTTCCTGAGAGTCCAGCGGCGTTGAAAGAAAGCTTCGGCGGCGCTGGTAACTGCTCAACACATTGCTGGCAATGGTGTAGAGCCAGCCGAGAAAGGTCTTTTCATCGCGATATTCAAAACGGGCGATGTTTTTGATGACGCGAATAAATACTTCCTGCGTCAAATCCTGGGCCTGCTCCCGATCGTAGAGACGGGCATACAGGTAACGCAGCATGAGTGCCGCATACCTGTCGTACAGTGTGCTAATTGCACCAACATCACCGGATTTTGCCTGCGCTACAAGGTGAGCAAGCTCAATGTCTAGGGACATACGCCTCGACGCCTATGGCTACCATTCTACCCGGTGCGTCGTCTGCGCAGGTCTCTATCTATACCAACGCTTGCACGACGCAGAAAGTTACGGGCAGTTTGGAAACATAGCAACTCGTGTGGACACGAGGGCGTGCATAGCAGAAAAGACTTCTGCCATTCGACGGCTCTTTGCATTATACGGGATGTGCAGGCCAGGTGTAAGACGAAAAGTGGTTAAAAATGAGGTCGTAAGCAAAGTGTCATCTGCACCAGTAACCGCATTCATCACCCATACATACAGTTGCGTGGCACCGCCAGACGCGCTATACTGCCCAAAGTTGCTCTCTACGAAGGATGGACGGGTTACCCGTCCGCTTTGTCACACGAAAAGAAGTTTTCCCATGCGTATTGCGATTATTGGTTTAGCGAATAGTGGAAAAACAACCGTTTTTAATGCCCTCACCCGTGGCACCGTCGAAACGGCTGCCTACTCTTCTGGCCAACTCGAACCGAACCTGGCCACAGTGAAGGTGCCCGACGAACGCCTCACCACTCTGGCGAGCATGTTTAAGCCCCGCAAAGTGACCCAGGCTGATGTGCAGTATGTAGATGTCGCCGGGTTAAGCGGTAGCCGTGAATCCGGCGGTTTGCCCCCAGCCCTGCTGAACTACCTCGGCACGGCAGATGCACTCCTCCATGTAGTGCGGGCGTTTGATGATCCTGGTGTGCCCCATCCCGACGGCTCGGTGGATGTGCAGCGCGACCTGGCCGCCGTTGACCTGGAACTGGCCTTTAGCGACCTGGCCATTATTGAGCGGCGCTTGAACCGGCTCAATGGCGAGATTGGCAAAATGGCCGGGCGCGACAAAGAGCAGCGCATTGCCGAGCGCGACCTGCTGGTGCGGTTTCAGCAAGCCCTCGAAAACGACACACCCATTCGTAACGTGCCAATGAGCGACGAAGAAGAGCGCATGGTGCGGGGTTACCAGTTTCTCAGCGCCAAGCCGGTGCTGGTGCTGGTGAACATCGGCGAGTCGCAGCTGCAAAACCCGCCCACGGTGAGCTACGATTCTCGCAACAGCGCCCTGGTGCTGCTGGCAGGCAAGATTGAGGCCGAACTGGCCCAACTGGATGACGCCGACGCCCAAGTGTTTATGGAAGACCTCGGTATCACCAGGCCCGCCCGCGACCGGGTGATCCAGCTTTCCTACGAACTGCTTGGGCTGATCAGCTTTCTCACCGCCGGGCCAGACGAAGTGCGGGCCTGGCCCATTCGTCGCAACACCCCCGCCGTTGAAGCGGCTGGCGCGATTCACTCCGACATTCAGCGCGGCTTCATACGGGCTGAAATTGTGGCCTACAACGACCTGATGGCTGCAGGCAGCATGAACGATGCCAAGAAAGCAGGCACGGTGCGCATGGAGGGCAAAACCTACATCGTGCAGGATGGCGATATTTGTCACTTTTTGTTTAATGTGTAGTGAATAATGGTTAAGGGTTAAGGGTCTTATATTTTATTAATTCCTAACCTCTAATCTCTAACCCCTAACCCCTAACCCGATGAACCCTGATTTGTTCCTCACAACTACCCTGCGCAGCCTGCCCCATGGCGATGCGATGGCACGGGTGCTGGCGGCGGCGCTGGCGGCGGTGGAACCGGCTGCTGCGGTGCGGCGTTTCCTACGGTTGGAGGACGAAACACTGCTGGTGGGCGAGCAACGCTACGACCTATCGCAGATCGAGCGCATCTTCCTGGTGAGCGTGGGCAAAGCCGGTGCGCCCATGGCCACCGCCGCCGCCGAGGTGCTAGGCCAGCGCCTCACGGAAGGGGTGGTGGTGGTAAAGGCGGCAGTTGGCAGTCAGCAGCCTGCCCTGAGCGAAGGCGAAGGGTTGGCATTTAGCCTTGAGGCTGCCGCGCGGCAGGTTGTCAACTGCCAACTGCTAGCCGCTTCACATCCCCTGCCAGATGAACGGAGCGTCGCTGCAGCCCAACATGTGGCCGCGCTGCTGGCAAAGGCCACCGAACGTGATCTCGTGTTGGTGCTCATCTCCGGTGGTGGCTCGGCGCTGATGAGCTTGCCAGCGCCCGGCGTTGGGCTGGCTGACATGCAGCGACTCACCGGGCTGCTGCTGGGCTGTGGTGCAACCATCAACGAGATTAACTGTCTACGGAAGCACCTTGACATGGTGAAGGGTGGCGGGTTGGCCCGCCTCGCCGCCCCGGCCCCCGTCGCCACGCTGATTCTCTCGGATGTGGTGGGCAACCCGCTCGATGTGATCGCCTCCGGGCCAACCGTGCCCGACAGCAGCAGCTTTGCCGATGCCTGGGCGGTGCTGAAACGCTACGGCCTGGTGGAACAGGCTCCGCTGCCGATTGTGGCCCGTTTGCAAGCGGGGCTACAGGGCGGCGAGGCCGACACACCCAAACCCGGCGATCCCCTCTTCGGCGCGGTGCAGAACGTACTGGTGGGTAGCAATATCCAGGCGGCGAACGCAGCATTGGCACGGGCCACTGGCGAAGGCTTTCATGCGCTGCTGCTGACAACCTACGCCCAGGGTGAGGCGCGGGTGGTGGGCCAACTGCTGGCCGCCATCGCCCGCCAGATGGTGGAAACCGGCCAGCCCCTGGCTCGTCCCGCCTGTCTGGTGCTCGGCGGCGAAACCACCGTGACGCTGCGGGGCAACGGCAAAGGTGGGCGTAACCAGGAACTGGCCCTGGCCGCCGTAGCCGAGTTGTCCGGTTTGCCCAATGTGGCCCTCGTCACGCTGGCCAGCGACGGCGGCGACGGCCCCACCGACGCGGCGGGTGCGGTGGTCACGGGTGAGACCCTGGCGCGGGCGACGGCCCTGGGCCTAAACCCCGGCACGGCCCTGGCCAACAACGATGCCTACCCCTTCTTCGCGCTGCTGGGCGACTTGCTCAAAACTGGCCCCACCGACACCAACGTCAACGATCTGGCGTTTGTGTTTGTGTGGTGAGGTGACCTACCCTTCGCCCCGTAGCCGGGCCAACTCCTCACGCAATCGCTGCACCTCGGACTCAGCGGCCTGGCGGGCCTCGGCTTCGGCAGCCTGGCGAGCTTCAGCGGCCTGACGAGCCTCGGCTTCGGCAGCCTGGCGAGCTTCAGCGGCCTGACGAGCCTCGGCTTCGCGCTGGCGGGCCTCGGCTTCGCGCTGGCGGGCCAGGTCGGCTTCAAAGGGCGTCAGCAGTTTTGTTTTCGTCTTCAGGTCATACAGGCTCAGCGTCCGCCCTTCGGGGCGTAGCTCCAGCTGCAACATACGGCTGACCAGGCGCGTCCCGGCAATCGGGATCAACTCATCATCTACCAACTCGTAGCCCCGCAACGGCGGCTTGAGATACTCACCATACGGGTCGAACAGGTAATACTCTTGCACACCCAGCTCAGCGTAGCGCACCCATTTTTCGCCTAAATCCTTATAACGAGTAAGAGCCGAGGTCAGTTCAATCACCACGTCTGGCCCTTTGCCCCCGTGCTCCCAGGTTTTGTAGGTGCGCCGCACCTCCTGCGGCACACCAAACACCACATACACATCCGGACTCACCACCGCCGCCGGGTTGCCCTCTTCGTAGTAGAGCATGTTGTTGCCTGAGACGTAGGCAACCTGGCCACGCAGAGCGTTCTGGAGCATAAAAATCAGGTCACTCAGCAGGATGCGATGGCTATCCGTCTCCCCCATCGGTTTGCCGTCACTTTCTGGATAGACGATGGTTTGCTGTGGAATTGTTTCTGTCACCATAGGCTGCACCTCCTGCGGGTAGTATAGCACGCCAGCAGCGGCGGCAACCTGTTTTATCCGCAGATTACACGGACGAAAGATACATGAGTACACCGATAACTACGTTTGTTTGCCTTTCAATCCGTTTGGGCCACCGAATGATGAAGATTAAAAATTAAAACGAGTCTCTGCGCTGGCCGCCGCCCTGAAGGGCGCGGCTGGGCGCTGCGAAGCCCGCCTGCGCGGGCTAGAGCTGATTTAATGCTTAAACTTCATCATTCGGCGTCTGGAAGGCCCAAATAAGCTGAAGCGTGTTGCTTTAAAAATACTACAAAACTTCGTTGACGCAGTAATAAGTAGTCTGTTCATTAAATTTTTTGGTATCTCAATCTGCTTCAGCCACCGAATGAATTCGGCGTCTGAACGCCTAAAACACGCTGATGAAGATGAAACATTACATCCGGTATAGCCCGCGTAGGCGGGCTTCGCACATGAGAGCCGCGCCCTTGAGGGCTACGGCATGCGCGTATACCCGATGTATTCCTTGAAACTCATCAGCGTGTTGTTCCAGAAATATAAGGAAACTTAATGAACAGAGTAATGAGTTTGTGTAATCTGTAGATTTCCATTTAGTTAAGGCCCTCGGAACACACAAGATCCGCAAACGCATGTGCCAATGAGACTCCTTTGCGCCTTTGTGCCTTTGCGAGAGCTACTATGGGGCTTACGCAAGCTACAGCCCCAACTCCGCCCGTGCCTCTTCGACTGGCACCAGCGTGGCTGGCCCGGCGATGCGCCCGCGAATCACCTCCAGCCCCAGGTGCAGCCCATGGATAGCCTCGGCCACGGCTATCTCGTGGTCTTTGTGGGTGAGAAACACCACCGTCGGCCCGGTGTCGGTGGAGGCGTAGACTGGCACACCGGCTGCCCGCAGCGCGTTGCACATGCGGAAGAGGCTGATGTTCTCCGGTTCCCAGCCGAAAATTTTGTTTTCGCGGCTGCCCGACATGGTGACGCCGTGAAGCCTGATGCTGTCCAGCTCGGCCCACTGGCCCACGCTGCGCCAGTCGCCCGCCCGAATGGCCCGAATAACCTCAAGAATCTCGTCGCCCCGGCTCAGCATCCAGCTTTTAAAAAAAGAGCTGTCCGGCGCATCAAGGTGGGCCTGCTCGGTCTTCAGCCCCACCCGTGAGTCGATCGGCACGGTGATCAGGCGCATGTCATCGAGCTGGCCCGCGTCATCCAGGCGCAGGGCAAAGCTCTCTTCGTGGCTCAGGCCGGGGTAGGCCAGCCAGAGCGACAGGCCGCCCGTGGCGCTGCGGCAACCCGAGCCAGCTAGCAGTCGGGCCATGCAGCTGAGAAAGCGGCGGTTCGCCACCACCTCCGGCCCAAAGAGCGCCGCCAACGCCGCCGTGGCCAGCGCCGCCGAGCCAGAAGCGCTGGAACCCAGGCCCTTGCCGGTGGTGCGGGCGTGAATGACATTCTGCGACACCACCCGCGCCCGCACCGCCACCCCCGCCGCCCGCCGAATCACCTCCAGCGTCTGCTGCACCCGTTCCAGGTCGCGCCCGCTGGCCACTTTGCCGCCGATGGTCGCCACATCCTCGGCCAGTGCCGGGTCGAACGTCACATGGGTGAGGGTGTAGGCGGCGTCGTTGGCGACTGAGATGCTGGGCAGGTAGGCAATTCGCCAGTCCCAGTCGCTCATGCCGTGGTATTTCAGCACGCCCTGCATGGGGTGGGCGCGGGCTGCCGCCTGCCCATGGGGGTTGGCGGGCGGCAGTTGCGCCGGGTAGTCGTCGTAGTGCAGACCCTCGTCGCGCAGCAGCGCCAGAATGCGCTCGTGGGCCAGGCGCATGGCTTCCACCGTGTCGGCGTAGTTGGGGGGAATGGCAGTTTGCACCGGTTACTCCTTCACCAGGGACTCAAAGCGGTCAATATCGGATCGAATAACATCAAAGCTAGCCCGCCAGAAGCCAATATCACGGATGTTGATGCCGTAGCGTTCGGCCAACTCGGCAGCATCGCCCATACCGGTGGAGGAAAGCAAATCGTCGTAGCCAGCCTGGAACGAGTGCGGCTCGGCCTGGTAGCGGGCGAACAGGCCCAGGCCAAACAGCAGCCCAAACATGTAGGGATAGTTGTAGAACGACGATCCGTAGTAGTGGCCCTTCACCGCCCACATGTAGGGATGGAGGATGGTCTGGTCAATGCCGTCGCCATAGGTCGCCTGCTGCGCCTCCAGCATCAGGGTACACAGCTCATCGGGCGAAAGCTCACGCTGCTGCCGCTGATCAAACAGCTGCTGCTCAAACAGAAAACGGCTGGTAATGTCCACCACCACCTGGCAGGCGTCTTGCAGCGAGGCTTCTAGAATGCTCAACTGCTCTTCAGGTTCGACCACATGCAGCGCTGCCTGGCTCACAATCGTCTCGCAAAAGATGCTAGCCGTTTCAGCCAGCGTCATTGGCGTGCTGCGCTGCAACACGGTGCGCTGGCCCAGGTTCAGGTTGTGGTAGGCGTGGCCCAGCTCGTGGGCTAGCGTGCCCACCTGGCCGATGGAGGGCTGGAAGTTGCTGAGAATGCGCGACTCGCCGGGGCGCACGCCCATGCAAAAGGCCCCGCCAACCTTGCCCGGTCGCGGCTCGGCGTCAATCCAGCCCTGGCTAAAGGCCCGCTCCGCCAGTTGAGCCATTTTGGGCGAAAAGGTGCCAAACTGCTCGACGATAAAACGCGAACCTTCTTCGTAGCTCCAGGCCCGCCCGCCCGTGCCCACCGGCGCAAACAGATCGTACCAGGGCAGGCCGCTGCCGGGCGCGGCCCCCAGGGCCACCGCCTTGGCCCGCAGGTAGCGCCGAAAATCGGGGAAGCTTTCACGGGCGGCGGCCATCATCGCGTCAAGCGTGTCCCGGTCAATATTATTGTTAAACAGGGCTGCGTCTAGCGGGCTAGCCCAGTTGCGGCGGCGGTTGAGTGTGTTTACTTCGCCCTTAATCGCGTTGAGAGCAGAGGCGATGGGCCGGGCGTGTTTTTCCCATGCGGCAATTTCCGCTTCGTACCCGGCTCGGCGGGTGGCCACATCGGCCTCAAAGGCCAGGTTGCGCACGGCGGGCATAGGCAACTCGCGGGCCGTGCCGTTGATTTCAACATTCACCATAATCTGGGCGGTGTAGTTGCTGTAGAAGCGGCTCCAGGCGCTGCCGCCGGTGAGCTTCAGGTCGGCTGCCAGGGCTTCTTCGGCGGGCGACATCTGGTGTTCGGCTTGCACCCGGGCCTTGCGCAGCATAAAGGTGTGGTTGGCAGCCAGGGGCGAGCGTGCGATGAGCGTTTCCACATCCAGGCTGCCAAGCCAGGCCACCAGCCGCACAAACAGTTTTTCCATGCGGGCGCTTTGCTGTTGAAGCTCGCTCATGGCGGCTTGCGCCTGGTTGTTGGTGGCATCGGTAGAAACAAAACTATAGATGTAGGCCGACAGGGTGCTTTGTTGCTCCAGCAGCTCATTCACGCGGGCGATAATCTGCTCAAAGCTGCCGATGGTGGTTGGGTCAACCGCCAGATCAGCCCGCCGATCAATGCCGAGCGTGTCAAACAGGCTGGTCAGGGCCTCCACTTCAGCCACAAAGTGCTGGAAACCGGCTGTGAACTCTGGTGAATCCAGGCCGGGGTAGATGTCGCTTAAGTCCCAGTGTGGAAGGGTTTCAGTTATCGTCACAACGTGCTCCTGTAGATTTCAGATTGTAGATTGCAGATTGCAGATTAACTATGGTACGTAACATTATTTCACATGGTAACGCGGATTGGGGTCATTGTCGAATAGGATAATGGCCAACGATCAGTTGAAAAGGAGATGGACGTAGCACCCTGAGTAGGCCTGCAGGAATCTAGCTGGAGTTGCAGCAACGGCGGCCTACTCAGGATGCTTCACCTGTGTGCTTCATTTGAAACACCCCCTTTGCGTTGGGCCAGTTCCCACATGCTACAATAATCTCCAATATCCAATCTCTAATCGCTATTTAAGGAGTCTTCCTATGAGTGAGTCCGTCGTGCTGGTGGAACAGAACGGCGCGGTGCTGACCATAACCCTGAACCGCCCCGATGTGCTGAATGCCTTTAGCGATGCCTTGATTGAGGGGCTGCGCGATGCGCTGGTGCAGGCGTCCCACAACCCCGCCGTGCGCTGTGTGGTGATTACCGGGGCCGGGCGGGGCTTTTGCGCCGGCCAGGATGTGCGAGCGATGGTGGATCATCAGCTTTCGCCCGCCGATATTGCCCACCTGTTGCGGGTGGGCTACAACGTCATCATCAGCACCATTCGCGAGATGGAAAAGCCGGTGGTGGCGGCGATCAACGGGGTGGCGGCGGGCATTGGCCTTTCCCTGGCGCTGGCCTGCGACATGCGGCTGTGTGCGGCCAACGCCGTGTTGACCACCGGCTTCGCCCGCATTGGCCTTATCCCCGACGGCGGGCAGACGGCGCTGCTGCCGCTGCTGGTGGGCTACGCCCGCGCCGCCGAGCTGGTGTTTTTCAGCGAGCGGATTGATGCCGCCAGCGCCATGCAGATGGGCCTGGTGAACAAGGTGGTGCCGCCTGAGGCGCTAGCGAGTGAGACTCACGCGCTGGCCGAGCGGCTGGCGGCCCTGCCCACTCGCGCCATCGGCCTGAGCAAACAGGCCTTTAACCAGGCACTGCTGCCCCACCTGGCCAGCCAACTGGATCTTGAGGCTGAATTGCAGGCCCGCGCCATGCAAACCGACGACCACAGGGAGGGCATCGCCGCCTTTCTGGAGAAGCGGGCGGCGAGCTTCAGCGGCTCCTGAGTCTCACCGCAGCAAACGGGTGTACTAGCGTAAAACGTGAAACGTGAAACGTGAGCGCCAATTGGTACACGTTTCACGTTTCACGTTTCAGACCTGTCGCATACTGCTGTAAAGCTACCACATCGCCGGTCTCCGGTCAGCGAAGAAGCCGCCGGTGGGGCCGTCGTTGGGCAACGTGGCCAGCCAGACGATGGTGTCGGCGGCTTCGGCGGGGCTGCGGGGGGCGTGGGGGCCGCCCATGGCCGTGCGCACCCAGCCGGGGTTCATCGTGTTCACCTTGATGTTGTCGCGGCGCAGCTCGTCGGCCATAATTCTGGTCATTGCGTTGAGCGCCACCTTGGAGATTTTGTAGGCCCCGGTGTAGCCGCCCATTTCGTGCATAGAGCCGTAGCCCGACGAGACATTGACGATGCGCCCGTAGCGGTTGGCCCGCATCAGCGGCACCAGCGCCCGCGTCAGCAGCAGGGCACCGAAGAAATTCACTTCCATCGTTTCGCGGATGGTCGCCTCATCTACTGCAAATATACTCACGCCCTCGTCGAGATAGACGCCCGCGTTGTTCACCAGCACATCCAGCCGCCCATACTCGCGCTGCACCAGGGCGGCCAGGCGCTCGATGCGCTGCCCGTCGGTGACATCGAGGGGCAGGTAGCTCGCTGCAAGTCCGTCGGCGGCCAGCCCATCGGCGGCTTGCTGGCCCTGCCCTTCATCACGGCTGGTGAGGATGACATGCAGCCCCTGCCGGGCCAGCTGGCGCGACACCTCCAGGCCAATGCCCCGGTTCGCCCCGGTGACAAGGGCTAGACGTTGGGTAGTGTTCATGGTTCGACTCCTTTTATGTTAGCCACAGAGGTCACAGAGCACACAGAGAGACGTTCAAGAGACAACTGTGCCCAAATTCTGTAATCATTTCCAGATAAAAGCCCCTGTCTGCAATCGTCAATCCGCCTGCCCTGAGGCTCCCCTGAGCCAGTTGAAGGGCTTGTCGAAGGGTCAATCGTCAATCGTCAATCCCTCTGTGCCCTCGGTGTTCTCTGTGGCAAAAAATTACACCAGCGTCCCGCCAGCGGTTGCGCCCACCGGAGCGAGATCGTTGAGGTAGGCCAGGTCGGCGGCGCTCAGCACCACGCTGGCGGCGGCGGCGTTTTCGGCGATGCGGGCCGCTTTGCGGGTGCCGGGGATGGGCGCAATGTCGTCGCCCTGGTGCAGCACCCAGGCCAGGGCCAGCTGGGCCGACGTAATGCCCAGCCGTTTCGCCATTTCGTGCAGGGGCGCAAAACGGTCTTCGTTGGCCACCCGGTTTTCGCCCTGAAAGCGCGGGTTGATCTGGCGGAAGTCGTTTTCGCCCACGCTGGCGCTGCCGGTGAGAAAACCCGACCCCAGCGGCGACCAGGGCACCAGGCCGATGCCAAGCTCGCGCATGGTGGGCAGGAGTTCCAGCTCGGCTTCGCGCCGCCAGAGCGAGTATTCGTACTGCACGGCGCTGATCGGGTGGACGGCGTGGGCGCGGCGCAGCTGCTCGGCGGTGAGGTTGCTCAAGCCGAGGTAGCGCACCTTGCCCGCCCGCACCCCTTCGGCCATGGCCGCCACCGTCTCCTCAATTGGTGTGGCCGGGTCGGGGTAGTGCAGATACCAGAGATCGATTACATCCACGCCCAGGGTCTGGAGGCTGCGGTCGAGGCTTTTTTGCACATAGGCCGGTTCGCCATTCAGCGTCAGCGTGTGGCCCCAGCCCGTAACCAGGTCGCGGCCCGGCGTGCCATCAAACACAATGCCGAATTTGGTGGCAATCGTCGCCGACTCCCGGGGCCGCCCGGCCAGCGCCTGCTTGATCAGCCCCTCGTTGTGGCCGCCGCCGTAGGCATCCGCCGTGTCAATGTGGCTCACGCCCAGGTCGAGGGCCTGCCGAATGGTCTCAATTGCTTCTGCGTCGCCAACGCCGCCGTAGTAGCCTTCCAACACCATCGCACCATAGCCAATCGCGGTTACTTCCAGGCCCTGGCTGCCAAGTTTACGAGTCTGCATGTGCGTTCCTCTTTCTTGTGATTTCAGAAGTTGTCATTCGTTCTGAACCCACTGTACCTGGCGACCGTGAACGCAGCAGAACCACAGCGTGAACAGGGCGTGAACGCTAGACCATACCGGCACCAGCATGCCGGGCGGATGTGGCAGTTGTCTGGTTTATTCTGGCATGGCCGACATGTCAGCAAAAATCTCGCGAAGCACGCGACGGGCCTCATCGGCTTTTGCCAGGTTGCTGGTGCGGTATTCTGCCAGCGTAATCAGCGCTTTCCAGAGTGCCCAACCCCGCCCACGAAACCAGGTTGCCGCATCAAGCGGAAGCGCAGCGCGGAAGGTGGCGCGGCTTGCGCCTGTCAAAAGTGTCCAGGCAATCACCAGATCGCACGCTGGATCGCCCACGCCCGCGCAGCCAAAATCAATCACGGCATCGAGGTTTCCATCGCTGAGCAGGAGATTACCAACGGCAACATCACCATGGAACCAGACCGGCGGGCCGTGCCAGTGAGTCGTAACGGCTGCTTCCCACACCGCCGTGGCAGCTGCCGGATTGATTTCATCTGCCAGGGTTGCAATCGCCTGCCGCGTTTCAGCGTCGTAGGTGGACAGCGGCCCACCCCGAAACGCCGAGTGCGGGCCAGCCAGCGGCCCATCGCTCGCGTCAATGCGTTGTAGGGCGCTGAGGAAGTGGGCCAGGGTAGTGGCAAATGCGCTTACATCGTTGATGCATGCGTGGCTCGTAGGCGTACCTTCAAGCCAGCGGTAGACTGACCATTGCCATGGAAAGCCTTCACCGGGCTGCCCCAACGCCAGCGGCACAGGAATAGAAAGGGGCAGCTGCGGGGCAAGCACGGGCAACCAGCGATGCTCTTTCTCGGTCTGCAAGCTGTAGCCAGCGGCGCTCGGTAGGCGCACACTCATCGCTGTACCCAGTCGAAAGGTGCGATTGTCCCACCCCTGCGGCACAGCGGGCGACACCGGCAGATGTGCCCATTGTGGAAATTGTGCTGCAATCAAGCGGCGCACAAGGTCTTCATTGATGGTGTCCGCATGAAAAGGCATTGTCATAACTACTCCTATGTGTTGCTATGTAGAAATTCCGCCAGCACCTCACCAATGGTATAACGAGCCACCTCGGCAAACACCGGGTTGGTGTGCTGGTAGTAAGGCAACGCGGCCAGCATAATCGCCAGGGCCAGGCCGCGGGCACGCTGCCATGTAGCATCGTCGGCCCCCAGTGCCTCGCGGAAAATCGTTCGCGCTTCAGTAGGAAACAACGTCCAGGCCACACTCAGGTCGCTGGCCGGGTCGCCCGTGCCGAGCGAACCAAAGTCAATCACCGCACTTAAACGGCCCCCGTTCACCAGCAGGTTGCCCGGCAGCAGGTCGGCATGCACCCAGACGGCTGGCCCTTCCCACGGCGGGGTGCGCAGGGCCGCTTCCCAGGCGGCAGTCACAGCAGCGGTGTCAATCAGTCCCTGGGCTTGCGCTATGGAAGCGCGGATGAATGCGTCCATACTTGCCAGCGTGCGTTGCCCCCGCTGCGACGGCGGTGCGCCTGCCGGGTCGAGGCGGCGTAGCGCCTGGATAAACGCCGCCAGATCCAACGCCAGCGCGGCGGGGTCTTCCAGCTGGCCGGGCTGGGGGTTCTCGCCCTCCAGCCAGCGGTAGACCGACCAGGGAAAGGGGTAACCTTCGCCGGGCAGGCCCCGACCTAGCGGCAGGGGAATGGCACACGGCAGCAGCGGGGCCAGGCGCGGCAGCCAGTGGAATTCCTTGTCCAGCTCCTCGTCCGCCACGCCGATGCGGGGCAGGCGCACCACCATGTCATCGCCCAGCCGGTAGAGCACATGCACCGTGCCCGCCGAGGCAATGGGCTGAATGGGCAACCCGGCCCACTGTGGGAATTGTGCCGCCAGCAGCCGCCCGACGAGCGTGGCGTCGGTGTCAACTTCGTTTGCGTGCATTTTGCCTGTTGTCATTTCATGTTCCTTTTTTTGCCACAGAGGGCACAGAGGGCACAGAGAACCAGGAACCGAGAACCGAGAGCCGA
>JALONX010000178.1 GCA_025454695.1 Chloroflexaceae bacterium | reverse complement strand
GTCGCTTGACTGTCCAGCCGACTGACCAGCTGGCTGGCTGCCCGTCGATTGACTCTACGCGGCCAGTCGGCTGACAGACCACGGCGACCGCATCACTCACGGTCAACCGTATTTCGTTCGTGATCGACTGAAACTGAACTCACTCGTTGCGGCTGCTGGCTCTTGTCCCGAAGCGTCAACCCGTTAATATCCGGTCAGGCTGTGGACCGAAAGGGCCACCGAGACGATTGGTCGGTCGGTCGGCGTCAGATCGTCGCTTGATGGCTCAGCGCTGGCGTCATTGTTGCCAGTAATTGAACTTATGAAAGGAAAATTAGAACAATGGTCAAAGAGAAAGGCGACCACTACACCTACAACCATTACTGTGAGCATAATTTCGTTTTCTATATTGAAAAAAGACGGTGCAGCCTGTTATGAAAAAGCGTTATGGGCCTTCATCACTCTAGAGCAGCGATTATCTTCTTGAGGGAAGAGGATGATGAGGATTTCAATTAGAGTGTTCTAAGCTAAAAATAACACACAACACAATCTTCTTTATTGCAGTTTTTAATAACCTGTAGGATTTCGATCAGTAGTGCTACATTGCTCAAGGTCAGGGTTGGGCGGGTGGTGGTGGGCGTGGCTTCCACAGCTGTTGCCGACTCAGCCGCTTCAGGCCGGGCATCAAGCAGTCTGGCGATACCGTCGCTGGCGGAAAGGCCCATAAACCCGATGTGCCAGTAGCGGTCGAGCAGCAGCAGCGGGCGAAAGCACTCGCCAACCAGCAGCAAAATCAGCAACAGGGCGGTCATGGTTGCCGCACCACTGGCCAGGTTCAGGCTGCCAATGCCAATTGCCGCCGCCGTACCGGCCCCGGTGAGCAGGCCGATAAAGCCGGTGCCGATGAGCGACACGAGCATCTGGAGCATGGTTGAGCGGTAGAGTTGCCAGGTGTCTGCTTGCAGTGTGCGGCCCTGGCGCTCGCTGGCGTTAAAGGCTTTCAGCGTCGTCATGCCCTGCATGGCATCGAGAAACTGGGCGTTGAGCGTGCTGTAATCTTCCCAATGTTGCTGGCCATAGCGGCTCAGCAGGCGGCTGTAGGCTGCGGGGGCAACGGGCACCAGCACCATGCAGATGACCACCACAACGGCAATCACGGGGTTAACCAGGTAGAGAAAGGCAATAATGGGAATGGGGCCAAGGATGGCAACAAAACATTGGGGAATGTACCGACTCAGGTAGCCCTCAAGATGCTGAACGCCATCGAGAATGGTGGCTTGCACGGTGCCGCTGCGCTCGCGGGCCAGGTAGCCCACACCCAGGTGCAACAAATGGGTGTAGAGTCGGTCCCGCAGCTGCTCCTTAATCACCACCACCATCAGCTTGGCCCCAACCTGCTCGAACCATTGCAGGACAGCCCGCGTCAGCACTAGCAGCACGATTGCAAGAATCAGGGGGAACATGGCCTGCCACGCTGCCATGGCAACGATCTGCCCAATCACCAGAGCTGTGACAATGCCCTGGCCAACATACGTGGCGGTGATGAGCAGCCCCAGCAGCACCAGCAGCGCGAGCCGCCCGCGCACGCCCGCCGTCAGCGCAAACAGACGCCGATGGATCATCATCGCGGCACCTCCTCGTTGAACACCTTACGTGTACAAGCCGGTGTCGTGTTCGTTGATCTGGATGCGGGTGCCGTCCGGGTCGCAGATTACGATGTAGCGACCAAAGGACTCGTCGGTGATGGGGTGTTCGGGGGTGATACCAGCCTGCTCCAGGCGATCCACAACTGCTTCCAACGACTCACGGCACACAAACGAAAGCTCAGCCCGTGACCCCTGCGGCCTGGGCAGCGACTCGACATAGTGCAGGGCAAGCAGCGTTTCGCCCCAGCGTAACTCTGCCCAGAGCCGGGGGCGATTCCAGACTGTGAGCTGAAACCCCAGGCGCTGGTAGAACTCAATCGCTCGCTCCAGGTTCGGGCTATAAACAATCAGCATTGGTTGGAGCGCTGGATCGGGACGGGCATGCCCGGTGCTGCCACCACTGTCGGCCAGGTAGCGCTGGAGCGCCTCCTCAACAAACGCAGAAAGAGACTGGTCGGCATCAACAGCGGCATACTTCAAACGGCGAATCAGGGCCGTTGGAAGGTAGATGTTGAATTGTTTCTTGTCATCGCCCATAGATAGTATGCTAGCATACTAGTATCCTAGTTGTCAAGCCCCGGCCTGAATTGCCCCAGGACGTGGGCAACGTCAGTACGGTAGCCGTAGAGAAGGCTGATGAGGCATGCCGCACTTGGGCAAGGCGCTTTTCTGCCGCAGCTGCCCACAAACGTGGGCGTTGCCCCTGTTCTACGCTGTACCGGGCGGCTACCTGAAGTATGTTATAATCAGCATTGTGAACATATACAATCGAATTCCGTCGTGGTGACCCGTTGGCCCGGATGCCAGGGCATAAAGGTGGAAGCTGGTGTAAGTCCAGCGCTGTGCCGCAACTGTAATCACACTGCCGGTGTGAAAGCCAGGAAGCCTGCCCCGACTGCTTCGTTCGTCTCTTCTCGTGCCAGGAAGAGAGAATGACCCCGCATCCTGCCATCCGTCCCTGCACCTGTTCTGGTCTGCTCTCTCGCCCTGCCTTCGTTGAAGGCGGGGTTTTTTTGTGTGAAAGGCGCTGCACCCATGCACGCTGTGTCGTTTCGCTGCCGCGCCCTGCTGCTGGCCCTGGCCCTGGATGGGCTGCTGCCCGAACTGCCCAACCGCCTGCACCCGGTGGTGGCGATGGGGCGCTGGCTGAGCCTGGGCGAGCGTCTGGCTCCATCTGGCGCGGCGGCGCGGCTGCTCTGGGGGGCTGGCTGGCTGGCTGGTGGCCTGGGCCTGAGCGTTGGGCTGGCCCGGCTGCTGCCCCGCCACTGGTTGCTGCATGGCGCGGCGGCCTCCACGCTGCTGGCCTATCGCGGCCTGGATCGGGCCGTCGGCGAGGTGCAGGCGGCGCTCGAATCCGGTGATCTGGACGAGGCGCGACGGCTGCTGAGCTGGCATCTGGTGAGTCGCCCCACCGCCGAACTGCGGGCCGACGAAGTCGCCGCCGCCGCAATCGAGTCGCTGGCCGAAAATCTCTCCGATAGCCTGGTTGGGCCGCTGCTGGCCTACCTGCTGGCGGGCCTGCCGGGGCTGGTGTCCTACCGCATGGTCAACACCGCCGATGCCATGTGGGGCTACCGCAGCGAGCGCTACGAGTGGCTGGGCAAAAGCGCCGCCCGCAGCGACGACGGGCTGAACCTGTTGCCCGCCCGTCTGACGGCGCTGCTGCTGATGGCTGCCGCACAGCTAGTGCAGCGGCGCGGCGCGGCCACATGGCAGGTGGCCTACCGCGACGCCCGGCGCACTGCCTCGCCCAATGCGGGCTGGCCCATGGCGGCTATGGCCGGGGCGCTCGATACGACCCTCACCAAGCGCGACCATTACATCCTCGGCGACGGTGTGCGCCTGCCCGATGCAGCCATGCTGGCTGAGGCCCGGCGCATCGGGCGGGTGGCCCTGGCGCTGCTGCTGGCCGGGCTGGTTGCCGGAGCCGCCGCACCAGGACGACGTGAGTCGCGTGGGGTTCAACTTCCCAACCCATGTAGCAGTTTGCAGATCGGTTGAGCCAGCACCGTGAGGTTGTATCGCGTCACAGGTCTATTCCAATCTGCAATCAGCCAATCTGCAATCTGCTGTAGGAGTCACGACATGCACCTTCCCCGCCTCTTGCTCGCCGCGCCCATGAGCGGCAGCGGCAAAACCACCCTTACCGCCGGGATCATCGCCGCCCTGGTGGGCCGGGGGCTGCGCGTGGCGCCCTTCAAAGCCGGGCCAGACTACATTGACCCCAGCTACCATAGCCTGGCCGCCGGGCAGCCCTGCCACAACCTGGATGCCTGGCTTGTGCCACCACAGGCCATCCCTGGCATGCTGGCCCGCCGTGCCGCCGCCAGCGACCTCGCCCTGATTGAGGGTGTGATGGGCCTCTTCGACGGCTACGCGGGCGACGACGACAGCGGCAGCAGTGCCCACCTGGCCCGCCTCACCCACACGCCCGTGGTGCTGGTGCTAGATGCCCGTGCGATGGCCCGCACCGCAGCTGCTTTGGTAGCCGGGCTGCGCGACTTTGACCCCCGGCTGCATGTGGCGGGCGTGTTGCTCAACCAGGTCGGCAGCCCGCGCCACGCCGCCCTGGTGACGCAGGCGATTGAAGGCCATTGCAAGCTGCCGGTGCTGGGCTTCTTGCAGCGCGATGAGTCCCTGTGCTTGCCCGAACGGCACCTGGGCCTCATCCCTACTGCCGAGCCGGGCCGCTGGCAGAGCTGGCTTCAGGCCGTGCGCGAACGGGTTGAGGCCAATGTAGACCTGGAGCGGCTGCTCACAATCGCCCGTAGCGCCCCGCCGCTGCCCACCAGCCATGCGCCTGACGAGCAGCGCTTCACCCAGTCGCCTGCCGCCCGCCCCTCGCGCCAGCCTACAATCATCGCTGTGGCCCGCGACGAGGCCTTTAGCTTTCGCTACGATGATAATCTCGATCTGCTGCGTGAGGCCGGGGCGGAACTGGCCTTTTTCAGCCCGCTCCACGACACGGCCCTGCCGCCGGGCACGGGCGCGGTCTATCTCTGCGGCGGCTTCCCTGAGCTGTATGCGGCCCAGCTCAGCGCCAACGCGGGTATGTTGGCCGCGTTGCGGGCGGCATCTGCCGGTGGCACGCCCATCTATGCCGAGTGCGGCGGGCTGATGTATCTGACTGAAGCACTGGTGGATGGCGAGGGCCGCCGCTTTGCCATGTGCGGGCTGCTGCCGGGCCACTCGCGCATGACGCCCCGGCTGACCCTGGGCTATCGCACGGTGCAGGCCCAGGCCGCCAGCTGGCTCTGGCAGGCGGGCGAAACGGTGCGCGGCCACGAATTTCACTACTCGGTTTGGGAAGAGCGCCCGCCCACCCTGCCCTGGCTCTACCAGCTACAGCCCGACGCCTTGCGGCCTGAGCCGCGCATGGAAGGGGCGCAGCAGGGCACCATGCTGGCTTCCTACGTGCATCTGCACTGGCGATCTATGCCCGAACTGGCGTCCCGCTTTGTGGCTGCTGCACGTATCATGCGGGAGCGGTAGAGCATCGCTGCCTGCCGCAGCCTGCCGCTGGCGTAGGTCGTTCTTCGATCACTCGTCACTCGTCACTCGTCACTCGTCACTCGTCACTCGTCACTCGTCACTCGTCACTCGTCACTCGTCAGCTCTGGTCAATGAGGATAACGCCCGATGTCCACGATCATTCTTTTCACCGGCGGCGCACGGAGCGGCAAAAGCGCCCGCGCCGAGCAATATGCGGCGGGCCTGGGGCAACCAGTGGTCTACCTGGCCACGGCGGAGGCGGGCGACGAGGAGATGCGGACGCGAATCGCCCACCACCGCGCCCAACGGCCCACCGCCTGGCCCACCCTGGAGGTGCCGCTGCATGCGGGCGCGGCCCTGGGTGGCTTGCCAGCAGGCAGCGTGGTGCTGCTCGATTGCCTTTCGCTGCTGGTGAGCAACCTGCTGCTGGCCAATGAGTCTACGCCAGAGCCAGCCATTCGCGCCGAAGTGGAGGCCATGCTGGCGACGGCGAACGAACGTGATCTCACGCTGATCGTCGTGAGCAATGAAGTGGGCCTGGGCCTGGTGCCTGAATACCCACTTGGGCGGGCCTACCGCGACCTGCTGGGGCGAGCCAACCAGCGTGTGGCCGCAGCGGCGGCGGCGGTGTATCTGGTGGTTTGTGGCATTCCGGTGGAGCTGAAAGCGCTGGAGGCGGCATGGGCGCGGACGCGGTAGCACACGGCGCGGTGAATGAGGCGGAGTTGGCGGCGCTCGGCATCACCACCGCCGCGTTGCTGGATTTTAGCAGCAACCTCAACCCGTTTGGCCCGCCAGCGCCGGTGCGGGCCGCCCTGGCCGCGCTTGACCCCGCGCCCTACCCCGACCGCAGTTGCCACCGCTTGCGCCTGGTGCTGGCCGCCCGCCACGGCTGCGATCCGGCCCAACTGCTGGCCACCAACGGGGCGAACGAGGCCATTCACCTGCTGGCGCGGGCGCTGCTGCAAGCGGGCGACAGCGCCCTGGTGATTGGACCGACCTTTGGCGAATATGCCCATGCCAGCCGCCTGGCCGGGGCGCATGTGGTGGAATGGCGGGCTGAGGCCAGTGGCGGCTTTGCCGTGGATGTGGCCGCCGTTTGCTCAACTATCGCCCGGCTGCGCCCACGCCTCACCTGGCTCTGCGCTCCCAACAACCCCACCGGCGTAGATCTACCAGCGGTGGCGCTTGCGACTATCGCCAGTGCCTGTGCCGAGGCTGGCGGCTGGCTGGCACTGGATCGGGCGTATGCGGGCCTGCGCCGGGGCACCAACCCACTGATTGATGAACCCGCCACCCCGTCGCCCCGGCTGGCCGTCATCCACTCGCTCACCAAGAGCTACGGGCTGGCCGGGCTGCGCCTGGGCTACCTGCTGGCCGAAGAGTCGCTGATCGCACATGTTGCCCCGTTTCAGCCTGCCTGGAGCGTCAACAGCGCGGCCCAGGCAGCGGGTCTGGCGGCCTTGGCCGATGGGGCCTTTCTCCCTGCCACGCTGCCCCAACTCTGGGCCGCCAGCGACGGGCTACATGCGGGAGTCGCGGCCCTGGGCCTGCCGGTGTGGCGCGGGGCGCTGCCGTTTCTGCTGGTGGAAACGGGGGCTGGTGCCGCAACGCGGGCGGCCCTGCTGGCGCGGGGGTGTTTGCTGCGCGATTGCGCCTCGTTTGGCCTGCCCACATGGGTGCGGGTGGCCCCCCGCCGCCCGGAAGAGAACGCCCGCCTGCTGGCGGCGTGGCGGGAGGTGCTACGATGACACGACTCGCACCCGTCCTCATGATCGTCGGCACCGCCTCGTCGGTGGGCAAAAGCACGCTGGTGACGGCGCTGTGCCGGATTGCGGCCCGGCGCGGGCTGCGGGTGGCCCCGTTTAAGGCCCAGAACATGAGCAACAATGCGGCGGTTACGGCAGATGGCGGCGAGATTGCCCGCAGCATCGCGGTGCAGGCCGAAGCCGCCCGCATTGCCCCAACGGTGCAGATGAACCCCATTCTGCTCAAGCCGGAGGGCAGCCGTCGCAGCCAGATTATTGTGGAAGGGCGGCCCTGGCGCACCCTCGATGCGCTGGACTACTGGCAGCGCAAAGACCTGCTCTGGGAGGTGGTGACGCGCAACCTCGATGGGCTGCGGGCCAGCTATGACCTGGTGATTGCCGAGGGCGCGGGCAGCCCGGTGGAACTCAACTTGAAGCCCCGCGATATTGTGAACATGCGCGTGGCCAGCTACGCCGGGGCTGCCACGTTGCTGGTGGGCGACATTGACACCGGCGGCATTTTTGCCCAACTGCTGGGCACGCTGATGCTGCTCGACGACGAACGGGCGCTGGTGCAGGGCTTGATTGTCAATCGTTTTCGGGGCGACCCGGCCCTTTTCGCCGATGGTGTGGGTATCCTCGAAAGCCGCAGCCGGCTGCCGGTGCTGGGCGTCATCCCCTGGCTCGATGACATGGGCCTGGCTGAGGAAGATGCCGTGGTGCTGGAACGCACCCAGAGCAGCCGGGCGGGTGCGTTGACTATTGCTGTGATTCACCTGCCCACCATCAGCAATTTCGATGATTTCGACCCGCTGGCCCGTGAACCAGGAGTCCGTCTGCGCTATGTGGAGCACGTGACCGAGTTGGCAGGCGCAGCAGCGGTGATTCTGCCCGGTGTGAAGCACACCCTTGCCGCCCGGCGCTGGCTGCGCGAACGGGGCTTCGATGGGACGCTGGCGGCGTTTCCGGGCGCAATTGTGGGTATTTGCGGGGGCTACCAGTTGCTGGGCCAGCGCATCAGCGACCCGCTGGCGATTGAAGGCCACGGCGGCGACGAGGCGGGCCTGGGGTTGCTGCCGCTGGCAACGATCTTCGGCCCAACCAAACGCACCGTGCAGGTGGCTGGCCTCTGCCATGCGCCCTGGGCCACCAATGCGCCCTTCACTGGCTACGAAATTCATGCCGGTCAGACGCTGGTACAGGGGGCGGCAGCGCCCTTCGCCACCATCACCCGGCAGGGCGGCGAAGCCTGTGCCCTGCCCGATGGCTACCACAGCCCCGATGGGCGGGTGTGGGGGTGCTACCTCCACGGCCTGTTCGCCAACGAGGCCGTGCGGCAGGGCTGGCTCCGCTCCCTCGGCTGGCAGCCTGCCGCGCCTGCCACCCCTGGCGACCCCTACGAGCGCCTGGCCGACCATGTGGAAACCGCCCTGGACACGGCCCGTGTAATGGCGCTGTGCGAGCGGGGTTGAAGCCAGAACGAGAGTTCCGCATTGGGCCAGGTCTCGCTGAAGCGATGGTTCAATACGTGTGATGTATGGTCTGCTACGTGATGAAGTTTCATTTTTTATTCGCGTAGAAAATGTCGCGTGGCAGCGCAATGTATTGCGCGTTCCCGCTACAGGCGCAATACATTGCGCCGCTACATCGTATTATTGATTTAATTGTTAAACTCCATTAAGTAGTCTGTCAAAAGTTTTCTTCCATGCCGTCGCATTGTCACCCCGACCACAGGGAGGGGTCTTCAGCGACTGCATTGCAGATTCCTCCCTTCAGTCGGAATGACAACGCTGATCGTTGGAGACAAGAAACTTAGTTGTCAGACCATTAAGTACTCGGGACAGGCTATGCTATGCTCCTCTCAAGCAAGAGTAGCGCTGCATATTTATAAGGTGGAGGCGAGACAGCAGCATGAACCCTCCAGGGCATACGGAAACGGCCTCACAGGTGCTCTTTGTCCGGCGCATCGCGGCCTATCTGATGAATATGGTGTGCTTGTTTGGGGTGCTTGCGCCAGTGGCTTTTGGAGTTCAGCGTCTCTTCCAGATCAAACCCACGTCCGGCGTGGGCATCTGGCATGCGGCCCTGCTGAGCTTCTCCGTGCCAACCTGGTTCTATTGTGTACTCTGTGATGCTGCGCCCGCCGGTGCAACCGTGGGCAAAAGCCTCTGGCAGCTTCAGGTTACCGGCGAGTACGGGCAGCGCCTCACGCTGCCACGGGCCGGTGGCCGCACCGCCATCAAACTCCTGCCGTGGGAACTGGTGCATCTTGCCGTTGTGTTCTACGCGCCAGATCGCACTGCACATCCCGTGCAGTTGGTAGTGGTGGTTCTCTCCAACGTGTTATCCATGCTCTACCTTGCCGTTGCACTGCGCACAAAGGGGCAGCAACGTGTCCATGATCGCATCATCGGCACGCAGGTGCAGCACGTCTAGCCTG
>JALONX010000177.1 GCA_025454695.1 Chloroflexaceae bacterium | reverse complement strand
CTGAGGCCGTCGTTGCCATCTATGCCCGCAGCGGGCAGCACCAGATCAACGTAGGGGCCGTAGCCGGGCGTGGTGCCCGTATTATCAAAGGTGGCCGTAAAGCTGAGCGTCTCGCCGATCAAAGGCGCAGGCGGCACATTCAGGCTAACGATGGGCGTGCTGGCGGCAAACACGGGGCGCGAGGCAAACAACCCCGACAGACTCAGTAGTACAACCAGCAACAACAACCAACGACGATGCCGTAGGGATAGGTGGTACGACGCAGGCATAACGACTCCCAGGCTATACACAAATATTTAGTTGTGCAACGAACCGTGGTTGCACTGTTATGAACTATAGCCTATTGCCGAACCATCACATTACCAGAAGTTGAACAGCGACACACGACTGAACAGTATGTGTCCTTAATTATTAATTAACATAAGCTTGATTTTCTTTTAACACACTGCGTGCATACTTAGCATAGGCCCCAAGTGTTTTAAGAAACATGGTTGTAAAAGGAGTTGTATGTTTGTGCGAGTTGCCACGTCGATTGCTATGTTGAGTCTGCTTGTGTTGCTGTTGCCCATGGCCTGGGCCGCCCCTATGCCAGCGGTGAGTACGGCGAGTGTCTCCAATGCCGTTGGCCAGACCATCACGTTGGGCCGTCTGGGGCGCTACAATCCTGGCCCGTTCCGCAGTGGCGACCCACGGGCTGCCGAGATTGTGGCCCACGATCCCGCCTCGCAGCGCATGTTCGTGGTCAACAGTTTCACCAGCAGTGTGGATATTGTGAGCATTGCCACGCCCACCGCGCCCACGCTGGTGTCGTCCATTTCGATCAGCCAGACCTTTGGCCTGGGCACCGCCGCCAACAGCGTGGCCGTCTCCAATGGTGTGGTGGCGGTGGCGGTGGAAGCAAATCCCAAAACAAGCCCTGGCCTGGTGGCTTTCTTCGATACGAATGGTGCGCTGCTCAATCAGCTGAATGTCGGCCCGTTGCCCGATATGCTCACCTTCACGCCCGATGGCCGCAGCGTGTTGACGGCGAACGAGGGCGAACCTAACAGCTATGGGCAGCCGACCTCGCTTGATCCCGAAGGCTCGGTTAGCATTATTGATGTGTCTGGCGGCATTGCGGGCCTGACCCAGGCCAATGTTCGTACCGTTGGCTTTACTGACTTTAATGCTGGTGGGCCGCGCAACGGCCAACTCAGCCCGCAGATACGCATTTTTGGCCCTGGTGCCAGCGTAGCCCAGGATCTGGAGCCGGAATACATCGCCCTTTCCGCCGACTCAACCACAGCCTACGTCACCTTGCAGGAAAATAACGCGGTTGCCATTATTGATGTTGTGGCAGGCACGGTGACAGCGCTGGTGCCGCTGGGATTCAAAGACCATAACCAACCCGGCAATGCCCTTTACCCAAGCGACCGTGATGGCCCAGGTGGTGCTACGGCCATAAACATTGTCAACCAGCCTGTGTTTGGCATATACCAGCCCGATGGTATTGCCAGCTATCAGGTGGGCGGCCAGACCTTCCTGATAACCGCAAATGAAGGCGACGCCCGCGACTACACCGGCTTCAGCGAGGAGATTCGGGCTGGTGCTACGGGTTATGTTTTGGATCCGACCACATTCCCTAATGCCAGTACGCTCAAGCAAAACGCTAACCTGGGTCGGCTCACAGTCACCAATGCCACGGGAGACTCGGATGGCGATGGTGATTTCGATCAGATTAATGCCTTTGGTGCCCGCTCGTTCAGCATCTGGAATGGTACCACCGGAGCGCTGGTGTTCGACAGCGGTGATGACATGGAACGGCGCACGGCAGCGCTGTACCCGGCAAACTTCAACGCCAACAGCACGGCTGATGCGCTCGACAACCGTAGCGATGACAAGGGGCCTGAGCCAGAAGCCGTCACCATTGGCACATTCAGCGGCAAAACCTACGCCTTCGTGGGCCTTGAGCGCATTGGCGGCGTGATGGTCTACGACGTGAGCACGCCCACTGCACCCACCTTTGTGCAGTACATCAACCCACGCAACTTCCCGAGCAACTATCCCTCTGGCACGCCTGGTAACACGACCACGCCCGACGACCTGGGGCCAGAAGGCTTAACACTGGTAATGGCAGCAAACAGCCCCACCGGCAAACCGCTGCTGTTGGTAGCAAATGAAGTCAGCGGCTCGGTCTCGATCTATGAGATCACCGTGCCACCTGCGCCCACGGCAACGCCCGCACCGCCCACAGCCACCCCTGCGCCGCCCACAGCCACCCCTGCGCCGACTACGACGCCAACACCCGCACAGCAGCGCATCTTCCTCCCCGTGGTATCACGGTAAAGCTGCACGCACAACGGGGCCAGCCGTCATCCTGCGGCTGGCCCCGTTTCCACAAAAACACACCTACCATTGTCGCGATTGTTGGGTTGTCACAGAGGTGTGCAAAGTCCAGATTGTGAACAGAAACAATCCGCAGATTACGCAGATTACGCAGATTAAACGAACCACATCTGCGTAATCTGCGTAATTTGCGGATAAAAAGACGTTGCGCATACCCTGTCGGTTGTCGTTCCAACGAGCAACCAGGGCAGCGCCCGTGGTACAATAGCAGTGCAACCGTATCTGCTCTGGGCACTACCATGCGACGGGAGGAACACATGGCGACCACCGCCCTGCTGATTGAGCCACCAGCGGCAACCGACGAGTATGATCCGCCCTTTCACTTCTACGACCAGAATCCAACTACGGAGGATTTGATGGGTTCCAGTCCTGCCCAGGGCCAGTTGGTGCGCTATCTGGTGAGTCTGCTTGAGTGGCACTACCGAGCCGAGGGCTGGTTTATCGCCGCCGACCTGAACATCTACCTGCGCAAGGAGCGCTACGACAAACCGCTGGTGCCTGATGTGGCCCTCTTTCATGTGGTTGTGCCGGATGCGAGCCAGCGCACCTATGTGAGCTGGCGCACCTACGAGCCAGACCGCCCGCCGCCTCGGGTCGCCTTTGAGATTTGTTCGGACACCACCTGGAAAAAAGACCTGGAGGAAAAACCAGGGCGCTATGCGACCTTTGGGGTGCAGGAATACTACGCCTACGACCCCAACGAGCCACCGTACATCTCGGAGGATGGCGAGCGGCTGCGGGGCTGGCACCTGGTGAATGGGGTGATGGTGCCCCAACCCACCAACGCCTACGGCCACATCTGGAGTCATGAACTGGAGGCCTGGCTGGTGCCCGACGGCCCGTTCCTACGTCTCCACGACCGCAAGGGACAGCGCTGGCTCACCGGAATAGAAGCTGAACAGATTGAGCGAGAGGCAGCCCAACGGGCCGCCCGGCAGGAACGATCCGCCAAAGAAGCCGAGGCCCGACGGGCCAGGGAGGCAGCCCAACGAGCGACCCGGGAAGCGCAACGGGCCACCAACGAAGCTCGGCGAGCGGAGACCGAACGGGCCGCCAGAGAAGCCGAGGCCCGCCGTGCCGAGACCGAACAGGCCGCTAAAGAAGCCGAACGAGCCGCCAAAGAAGCTGAACGGGCCGCTAAAGAAGCCGCCTGGGCCAAATTGCGCGAACTGGGCATTGACCCAACGACGCTGTAGCGTAGGAATACTGGACGCTCACTCCGGCAAGAGCGCCCGAATGGTCTCCAGCGAGTCGGCCTCTTCCATAGGCTTGTCGTGCCGCCAGCGCAGCATGCGCGGGAAGCGCACCGCAATGCCCGATTTGTGGCGCGTGCTGCGCTGAATGCCTTCAAAGGCCAACTCAAACACGAGCTCCGGCTTCACCGTGCGCACCGGGCCAAACTTCTCCACCGTGTTGCGGCGGATAAAGGCATCCACCTGGCGAATTTCGGCGTCGGTGAGTCCGCTGTAGGCCTTGGCGAAGGGAACCAGCTTGCCCTCATCCCACACGCCAAAGGTATAGTCGGTGTAGAGGCTGGCCCGCTTGCCGCTGCCCCGCTGGGCGTAGATCAGCACGGCGTCCACCGTGAACGGGTTGACCTTCCACTTCCACCAGTCGCCCCGCTGCCGCCCCACCCGATAGGGCGAGTCGCGCCGCTTCAGCATCAGCCCCTCCACACTGGCCTGCCGGGGGCCATTGCGGGCCGCCGCCAGTTCTTCCCATGTGGCCGCAGCCACCGTGGGCGAAAGTTCGATAGGCGGAGAATTAAGAATTGCGAGGTGAGAATTGAGAATTGTCGGAGTCCTCCCATCACCGCTTCTCCCGTCTCCGCTTCTCCCGTCTCCGCTTCTCCCGGTCTCCGCTTCTCCCGTCTCCGCTTCTCCCGTCTCCGCTTCTCCCGGTCTCCGGTCTCCGGTCTCCCGTCTCCGGTCTCCCGTCTGCTGCACAAGTTCGGCAAGTTGCGCCCTTCGCCAGTGCAACGGCTCGGCCCGCACGTCCACCCCGTTGAGTTCCAGCAGGTCGTAGGCTAGAATGATCACCGGCACCTCGCTGAGAATCTTTTTCGTCAGCTGTTTGCGCCCAATACGCCGCTGGAGCTGGGCAAAGGGCAGGGCCGCGCCGTTCTGCCAGGGCAGAATCTCGCCGTCAATCACGGTGCCGTCGGGCAGCAGTTCGCCCAGAGCCACCAACTCGGGGAAGCGCTCGCTGATCAGCTCCTCGCCCCGCGACCACAGAAAGGTCTGCCCGCCCCGCCGAATCAACTGGGAACGGATGCCGTCCCACTTCCACTCGGCCTGCCATGCGCCAATCTCGCCCAGCGTCGCCGGGTCGTCCTCCAGCGGGTAGGCCAGGCAAAAGGGGTAGGGCCGACTCAGGTCGGCATCGCTGGTTTCGGCAGCAAACAGCCCCTGGTAAAAGGCGGCGTTGGGTGTCCACTCACCCATCAGCCGGTGGGCAATCACCGCGTCCTCCATCCCGCCCACCAGGGCCAACGCCCGTGTCACCAGCCGCTGCGACACGCCCACCCGAAAGCCGCCGGTGATCAGCTTATTCCAGACAAAGCGCTCCTGCCCATCCAACTCCGCCCAGGCCCGCAGCAGCGCCGCCCGCTGCGTCGTTTCATCAGCCCCCTGCAACGGCAACAGCCGCCCCTCAATCCAATACTGTAATGATGAACGATGCACGATGAGCGATGAGTCGTCCGAGGCCGCCTGTGGCTGGATCATCGTTCCGCGCTCATCGTGCATCGTTTGCTGCTCCGGTAGCAGCAGCGCCACGGTCTCCGCAAAATCGCCCACCGCGTCGTAGCTCTCGCCAAAGAGCCAGTCGGGAATGCCCGCCGCCGCAATCGCCCACTCGCTCAGCTTGCGCGAACCAATCACCTGGCGCGGGCGACGGCCCATCAAAAAATAGAGCGCCCAGGCTGCATCGGCAGGCGACGCCGACTCAAAGTAGCGCCGCAACGCCGCCAGCTTATCATTGGTCTTCGTCGTCTCGTCGAGGGCCGTGTAGAGTTGAGCAAAGGATTTCATAACGATGAACGATGAACGATGAGCGATAAACGATGAGCGTGCCTCCGTAGGGGCGAACACAAGGTTCGCCCACCATGCACCCGCCACGCCAACCCGCAATGAAAATTCACCGCCGTAGGGGCGCGGTCTCCGACCCGCCCACCATGCAAACGGTGAACAATGCAACCGCATCGCCGTAGGGGCGAACACAAGGTTCGCCCGCAACGAACCCGCCATGCAACAACGACTGGCAATGGCCCAATGCATTCACCATTGCCATATCATTGCGGGCCGACACACCGGTCGGCCCCTACACCAATGATGGGCAACGCCATCGGTTCTACCCCAAATGCTGCTCAAAAAATCGCACAATCCCATTGTAACAGGCCACCTTATTCTCGTACTTCAGAATATCGTGGCCCTCATTCTCAAACAGCAAGAACTCGGCCTCCTTGCCCGCCGCCTGCAACTGCTCCACCACATCCCGCGACTCGCGCTCGGTGACGCGGGGGTCGTTGCCGCCCTGGATCACCAGCAGCGGGCAGGCGATCTGGCTGATGTAGCTGCTGGGTGAGCGCTCCACCAGAAAATCCCGGTCGCGCTCCGGGTCGCCCACGGCGATGCTGAAGTAGGGCTTCCATGTTTCCGGCAGGCGCTCAATAAACGTCAGCAGATTGTACGGCCCGAACATATCCACCGCCGCCCGCCACAGCTCCGGGTGCCGCGCCGCCAGCGTCAGCGTCATGTAGCCGCCGTAGGAGCGGCCCACCACCCCGGCCCGCGTCGCATCCACCCGTGGGTCGTTGCGCAGCAGCCCCATCGCATGCACATGGTCGAGCCGATCTTGCCCACCCCAATCCCGATCCACCCGTTTCATGTAGCTGATGCCGTAGCCGGTGCTGCCCCGCGCATTGGGCACAAACACTGCAAAACCGTGCAGCGTCAGCAGCTGAATCAGCGGCATCGAAAACCAGGCAAAATCGGGCCGTTCCTGGCTCTGTGGCCCACCATGCACATAATAGACCAGCGGGCGCGGGCCGCGAAAGCCCAGTTCCGCCGCTGGTAGGTAGAGCCGGGCTGAAACCCGCATGCCATCAAAGGAGGAAAAAGAAGCGTCCTCACCTGGCGATAACAGTTCGGGGCGGATGCCCAGCACCCGCTCGCGGGTCACGGCAACCGTCTGGCGCTCTGGCCCGTCCGTCAGGTAGAGCTGCGTGGGTGAGGTGGCGGCTGAAAACGAGAGCGCAAAGCGGTCGCTGCCCTGATCGTAGCTCACCGACTCAAGCACGCCGCCCGCCAGCGCCCCGGTGCCGCAAATGGCCCGCTCCAGGTGCATGGTGCGGCTGGCTTCATCAAACCGCCCTTCATACAGCCACGAACAGCCATCAATGTTGTAGCCCACCATGTAACGCTCGCCATACATGTGTTCCAGCTTGTTCAGCTCGCCGCTGCCGCTGTGAGTCGCCCCGAGGATGCTGACTGGCTGCGGTGCTGCGCCAACCCCCAGTTCCATGTACCCCAGGCCATAGGCATCATCAAACAGCACTGTGGTGAAAAGTAGCCCCCGGTCGCCAGCGGTGTAGTTACACGGGCCAACCCCCGTCAGTGGCACCGCCACCCCTGGCTCACGCTGCTCCAGTGGTGTGCCCAGCAGCACGCTGGTGCCATCGGCGATCACTTCGTACATGGTCTCATCGCCAAAGGTGTAGCCCTCCAGCACAATCGCCCGCGTGTGGTCGGCGTTGTAGCCCGCCGCGCCCGCACCCCAGCTGCCCCGGCGCAGCTCAGTCAGCCTGCCCGTCGCCAGTTCCCCCCGGTAGACGATGTTCAACGCCTCGCTCCGCGACTCCGCCGTCATGTAAATGATGTTGCGCTCGTCATCGTAGAGCGACACCGAGACCCGGTAGCCACTGAGCGCATCGCCAAAAACCGGCGCGGGGTAGCCGCCTTCCAATGGCAGCCACATCGGCTGATAGTTTTCATCGCCGTCGTTATCCAGCAGCAGCAAAATTTTGCCCAGTTTTGGAAACACATGAAAGGCCACGCCACCCAGCAAATCGGGGTTTTGCAGCGCCAGCTGGGGCGGCAGCAACGGCTCGGGCACACTGCCGACAGCCTCCATGGCATACAGGCTCAGCCTGCCGCTCATGTTGCTAATGAAGTATAATCGGCCTTCCACCAGTTGCGGCGACAGAAACAGCCTGGCGGCGAGCAGCGACTCAACGCGAATCATAGGCTTTCTCCTGACAGGGTGACAAGATGACAAGATGACAAGATGACAAGATGACAGGGTGATGCACGCTATTGTACAGCGCCGTGGTCTGTTTGTTCTCCATCTCTGGTTGTACGTTTTACTGCGCGCCTTTACAGCTTAGTTAAAAGATTTGTCCATTATTGGGCTGTTGAAAGAGGTAAAATCTTGAGGTTAAGTCAATAAAACTGTTAAATAAAAACATCGGAATGGCATCAGATGGAGGTAAAAATGCACGGTGTGCATGTGCGCCAAGCTACTGCAAACGATCTTGACTCATTGTGTACGCTCTACAATGCGTTTCACGAGTTTCATGTGCAGGGCATACCGGAACGGCTGCGGAGCCTGGCAGTAGCCACAGAACAGCACGCAAATGAACTCACAGCCGCACTGGCGGCCCTGATTGACAGAAACGATGTCGCCCTGTTTGTTGCCGAGGTGAACGGTCAGTGCGTTGGTTTAGCGGAAATCTACCTTCGCCAGGATGAAGCGAACCCGGCGAGGGTGGCCTACCGCTACGGCCATCTTCAGAGCCTGATGGTGGACGCCGCGCACCGCCAGCATGGCCTGGGCCAGCAGCTGGTGCATGCAGCGGAGCAGTGGGCAAAAGCTCATGGCGCTACCGAAATTCGGCTGGAGGTGTGGGAGTTTTCGGCTGGCCCGCTCCCCTTCTACGAACGACTCGGCTACCACACCCTGCGCCGCACCCTGGTACGACAGTTAGAGTGACGAGTGCCTGCGGCTGACCGGAGACCCTTCGATACCTCAGGGCAGGCGGGAGACCGATGACCGGAGACCGAAGACAAGATGACAAGATGACAAGATGACAAGGTGATCGATTTCGCAGCCTTCAGCCTTCAGCCTTTGAATACGCAGTTCGCCCCACGCCTTACGTTTCACGTTCCACGTTTCACGTTTCACGCCTCACGCATTACGTTTCACACTTTACGCATCGTTCATCGTTTCCTGCTCCTCCTCTGCTGCCGCTTCGCCCTCGTAGCGGGTGGCGATGGCCTGGGCCGTGTAGCCCTGCTCTTCCAGCCAGCGGGCCACAACGGCGGTGTAGCCGTGCGTCACCCAGACCTGCTCCGCGCCGGTGGCCGCAATCGCCGCCGTCAGGCCCGGCCAGTCCACATGGTCGGAAAGCACGAAGCCCCGATCCACCGCCCGGCGGCGGCGCGTGCCCCGAATACGCATCCAGCCCGAGGCAAAGGCGCTGGAGGCCGCGCCAAACTTGCGCATCCAGGGCGTGCCGTGGGCCGAGGGCGGCGCAACAATCAGGGCCTGACTCCAATCGGTGCCACGGGCCGCTTCGCTTAGATAGGCCGTCGGCGGCAGGCGCACCCCGCTGTCGCGGTAGTCGCGGTTCAGCCGTTCCACCGCGCCGTGGCAGAAGATCGGACCGATGCTTGAGTCTACCCCGGCTAGCAGCCGCTGGGCCTTGCCCAGGGCGTAGCCGTAGAGAATGCTGGCCCGCCCGGCAGCCTGGTTGGCTCGCCACCATGCGTTGATCTGCCCAAACACCTCGGCCTGGGGCGGCCAGCGGTAAATCGGCAGCCCAAAGGTCGCCTCACTGATAAAGCTGTGGCAGCGCACCGGCTCAAAGGGGGCGCAGGTCGGGTCGGGTTCGGTTTTGTAGTCGCCGGAAACAACCCAGACCTCGCCCCGATGCTCTACCCGCACCTGGGCCGAGCCGAGGATGTGGCCCGC